>JBPOHH010000288.1:0-3595 GCA_052035765.1 Bacteroidota bacterium | reverse complement strand
CCACGATTTTTACTGCTTGCTACGACTACTTATTCGAGGTAATTAAATACTTAAACCGATAAAAAATACGGTCAATGAGCCGTAAATCCTCAGTAATAACTTCCGCATTTCCCTGCATTTCCTGCTTGAAGTCGAGCGTTTTGTTGTACGATGTTTTCAGTCCGTACGGCAAGGAAATCTCGGCTAAATACTGATTGTCTTTCGAGACCTGTGATACGGATTCGATGCGGCCATCGACCGAACCGAATTCATAGAACGGATAGCTGTCGAATTTTAATTTCACGAGCTGTCCCGGCTTTACTTTTCCGGATCCGTCACGCGGTAAATATGCTTTCCCGCTGACAATTGCCGATGGCGGTACAACGGCGAGCACTTCTTCGCCGGCAGCAACGAACTGATTATTACTCCAGAACTTAAAGAACGAAACCGTGCCGTCCATCGGCGCTTTGAGGAGGTATTTTTGTTCCCACATATCCAGCCGGCTCACGAGCTTTTTGTACGATTCCTGCATTAGTACCGTGAGCTGATAGACTTTTTCATTGAATTGCTGCCGTAATTCGAGAATCGTTTTTTGTGTCTCGGCAAGGCGAATAGAATTATTCAACGCGCTCGTTTCGGTCGTCTGCAGTGCAAATTTTTTCTGCAAAAAAGCGCTTTCAGATGCTGATAAATCTGTCTCGGCAATGTGTCCGTTCGATTTTAAAATTTTATCATTATCATACTTTTTCTGCGCGAGCTCGACGTCACGCTTTTGGAGATCTTTTTGCTGTGATAATTTCGTGTCAAGGTCACGATAATACGACGCCTGTTGCTGCAAGGAAGCCGCCTTGGAAGCCGCAAAATTCGTACGAACGGCGAATTGATATTCTAAGAAATTCTGCACAAAATTGGAGTAATCGACTTGTAATTCTCCGAGCGTGGCATTTTTCTCCAAATTCAAATCCATGGCGAGTTCGGGCTGCGAAAGCACACCCTGAACATGCTCAAGCTGCATACGCAGGGCAAAGACATCATCCGTACGTGCCGGGTTGTCAAGAACAGCGAGCATTTGCCCCGCAGTAACCAATTGATTCTCCTTGACATACAATTCCAATATCTTCCCGCTTGCCTGAGCTACTACTTTCACGGGAGGAATAGGTGTCGATACAATCACACGGGCTGTAATAATATCAGGATATTTTATAAAAAACGACGCGGCAAAGAGCACAAAAATCGTAGCAAATATCACGGTAATTCCCCATCGGATCACCCATGACGGTATTTGCGTCAGGATTTCCTGCACTTCTGTACTGCGGATTTCGATCGGGCGTTCGGGCATGACAAGCGCTCGTGTATAGTAGATGCTGCCGGATGACAATCGCCGGGAGGATACTCGCCAAGGGACTGTATTCTGAGCAGGTTAAAAAAAACCCTTTTACCGGTTGAACAGCAAAAGGGCTTGGAGTATTGTCATTCTTGCATCATGCTTTTTGAGCAGTCCGCAGACGATTTTCAAATTTATGGATGTCTTTTTTGAGTTCATCACGCAGCGTGACATTCGTCGTCACGTCCAGTGTGCTTTTGAGGCGCTCAATATCACCGGTTACTTTTGCAACGTTAATAGTACTTGCCTCTTCGGCGGTCTCGACGATGACCGAGACTTTATTTTTGAGTACTTCGACGAATCCGCCATCGGTCGCAAAAAGTGTCTCCGTCTGATTCTCGTTTATGATTTTAATGACTCCCACATCAAGCGAGGAGACGATCGGAGCGTGATTATGCAATACTTGGAACGGCCCCTTTGTACCGGGCACCGAAATAGACTCACCCGTTCCGGAATAAATCACCCGCTGCGGCGTGACGATATCAATATGTATGAGATGTTCGGACATAGTTGTTCTCTAAATGAGCGGAGAATTATTTGGATTTTTTGAAAGCATCATATACTTCGTCGAGGGTACCTTTGTAACTGAACATACCTTCGGGAATTTCATCAACGTCACCATTTAAGATCGCTTTAAAGCCGGCGATGGTGTCTTCGATTTTCACATAACGTCCTTTAAATCCTGTAAATTGCTCAGCAACGTGGAATGGTTGTGAGAAGAATTTTTGAATCTTACGGGCGCGATACACTGTTTGCTTGTCCTCATCCGAAAGCTCATCCATACCCAAGATATTGATAATATCCTGAAGGTCTTTATAGCTTTGGAGAATTTTCTTCACCCGCATCGCTGTGTTGTAATGTTCGTTACCAATGATCAGCGGGTCAAGAATACGCGAACTCGAATCGAGCGGATCCACAGCAGGATAGATACCAAGCTCAGCGATTTGACGCGACAACACTGTCGTCGCATCCAAGTGACTGAACGTATTAGCCGGCGCCGGATCGGTCAAGTCATCGGCAGGCACATACACCGCTTGTACGGATGTGATTGACCCCTTATCGGTCGAAGCAATACGCTCTTGGAGCAGACCCATTTCCGTCGCAAGAGTCGGCTGATAACCCACCGCCGACGGCATCCGTCCGAGAAGCGCGGACACTTCCGAACCTGCCTGCGTAAACCTAAAGATATTATCGATAAAGAGAAGCACGTCGCGACCTTCTGCATCGCGGAAATACTCTGCCATGGTAAGAGCAGTAAGAGCTACTCTCGCACGCGCTCCCGGTGGCTCGTTCATTTGTCCGAACACGAGCGCTGTTTTGTCGATAACGCCGGACTCGGTCATTTCACCATAAAGGTCATTACCTTCACGAGTACGCTCTCCCACACCGGCGAAGATGGAATATCCACCGTGATTTTTAGCGATATTATGAATCAACTCTTGAATAATAACTGTCTTACCCACACCGGCGCCACCGAAGAGACCGGTCTTGCCACCCTTGGTAAAGGGCTCGATAAGGTCAATAACTTTAATTCCGGTTTCAAACATTTCTTTGCGGGTGGTGAGGTTGGCGAAGTCGGGAGCGGGACGATGGAGCGGATAGTGTACTTTCGAGGCAATCGGACCTTTGTTGTCAATTCCTTCGCCAATCACATTGATGAGGCGGCCAAGGACTTCTGGTCCGACAGGCACCATAATCGGCTCGCCTGTATCATAGACCTTCATACCGCGCACGAGACCGTCGGTCGCGTCCATTGCAATTGTTCTGACTCTGTCTTCACCTAAGTGCTGCTGCACTTCGCACACTAAATTTTCTTCCAAACCTGTTGCTATCGATGTACGTGGAATATTGAGAGCATTGAGAACAGCGGGGATATTTCCGCCGGCAAATTCAACGTCCACGACAGGACCAATTACCTGGACAATTTGACCATGATTCATAATTAAAAACCTTTGAAACTATAGAAATGTGTTGTATTGAGATTTCACTTCCGCAAAATTACGGAAAACTTTGTTTTGAGCCAAGAACGTAGCCGAAATGATTGACTAAAATTCTAAAGAAGTAGTCATCCGGTGAAGTACCGGTGCTGAACCATCAGGCGTGGTGCAGCACCGGTTCGCTTTACTTCGTACTCGATTAGATCAGCTTTATGCTCGACATGACAGCAATTGTACCTACTTCAGACGAAAGAACATCGTCTTATACACCCACAATCGATTGATACATTTCTTC
>JBPOHH010000309.1:0-2579 GCA_052035765.1 Bacteroidota bacterium | reverse complement strand
GAGTCGAAGATTAGAATCCGGGGTAATACTCTTCCAGGTCGCACCGCCATCCGTCGTCAAGAGGAGGCGTTTGTACGTGTAGGAGCCGTCTGCAGCGCTGGAGTCAGCGAGTATAAGTGCTGAAGTAGCAGAAAGATACGCAGCCGACTCAAAGGAAAGACTGGTCGTAAACGTTGAGTCGTAGCGGGGTGCTTCATGCCAACGTTTTATGAGTGCTCCTTCCTGCGAACGCTCTTCAAGCACATTGAATTGACGGGGAATCCCACCGTCAAAACGTGACTTGCCTTCCCGGTAAACCGTAAAGAATGTACTTGGAGAAGAAGGTGAAAATGCCACAGGACTATTCTCAGCACCGGTCATGAATCGTGAGATAATCTCCCGACGTTCATAGAGATAGGGAAGAGAATCCGGGATTAGGCGAATGGAGGATATGCGCGTGCTATTTCCCGACGACATCGCCCGAAGACTGCTGTCCGGGAATGCAATATCACTGACATACAGCAATTGACTCGCCGGGTCGCCGAGCGTATTCTCACCGGTTTGCCATGTCGCACCGCCATCGGAAGTGCTATAGATAAATGCACTTGCAAGATAATTATTCCACCCGATAAGCATTCCGTGTCCTGTGGAATTAAAGGCAAGAGCCAGCGGATAATAGACTTTCTGAGTAATTGACCGGTCAAGAGGGAGCGTTGTCCACGAGGTGCCATGATCGGTCGTCCGGGCGGCGTAGGACGTATCGCCGGCAATAACCCAGGTGCTGTCATTGACAAACGCCGCGCGTCGAAGGGTAATCGCTGTATCAGCTTGAGTTGCAGAGAGTTCCCATGTGAGACCATTATCCATGCTGAGCGCGACCATTCCGCGTGCACCGACAGCCATGCAGGTACCGGTTTTGGAGGTGGCGATGGAGTAAATTGCAGACGGGAGAGCAATAGCTTTCGTCCAGTGAATACCATTGTCGGTGCTTCGATAGATATCACCATTGCCGGCTCCGATGAGGAGGGTATTTGCGCCGGCGTATTCGATGGTGTGAAAACGATTTCCGGGGTTGATACTGCTCATCGTCCAGATTCCACCGGATGTTTCACGGCGATAGATATGCCCGTCATCATCAGCAGTTATAACACCTTCGGGCGAGAAAAACGTGACCGTCAGAAGGTCACCCATGACACCGAAGGATTGTTCAAAGAAGGAAGTACCGTAATTATTGCTTTCGAGAACTGACGTAAATTGTCCGACACTAACGACATACTTCCCATTTGGTGAGACGGCGATTGCGTTCATCCCGATACGTTGCGGAGGGGTAGTCAGGAGATTCCACCGGTATTGCTGTGCGTGAGTAGAACTGTGCAGTCCGATGAGGAGTGCGAGTATTGCGAGGCGTATGTACCACCGTTGAGTAAAAACTGATTGCATGGAGTTCCTTTGATAGAATGATGAGGTATAATCCCTGCCTCGCGCCGCAGACACGAGCGTCGGAGGAATGGTTACAAAGTACGATTATGGTTGGACGGCAAGGGTGCCCGCAAGCGACGTCCGGAAATTGATGAAGGGGTACAAAATTTGTATTGGTTGGTTCTATCAATTGTTACAAAAAAATACTCAATTTCGGTTTATTTTACCACCACCATCTTCACCGCTTTCTCAAACACCCCGGCGCTCATGCGGCAGAAGTACAGTCCGGTTGGTACGTCTATTGTAGCTGAGTAGTTGCCTGCTTCGAAGCGGGTGTCTGCGAGTGTTTGTAATGATCTTCCCATATAATCAAAGACTTCGAGGCGTACATTGCCCGAAAGACCGACACCGAACTGAAGCTCATGATTGGCTGCAGAGAGGAAATACGTATTGCCTGTGCCGCTAACATAGCGGAAATTGCGACCGCAGTAGTCACCGGTTTTGATGGTAATATCGGTAGAAAATGGTCGTCCGCAGGGGATTGAATTCTTAGTAGAATCGATAGCTATTTGTACAGCAAAGACGGAGTCGTTCGTATTCGGCAGGTATGTCTTGAATTGTAAGACAGCAGTACCATTACCGCCAGTGCCTTGAAGTTTCAATTGCCCGGTATTCTGATCAACGGGGAGTGGGAGTTGTATTCCGGCAGAACGGCTGAGAATTGTGTCGAATCGCATAATACGGGTATTATAGAGCAATCGGATATTCCATTGTTGCACGCCGTCCGGGATGCGGAGTTCGGTTTGGAATTTTTCGTTCGGTACAAATTCAACGGTATCCGGTGTAAGTGTAAATTGAAGTGGAACAAGAGGATTGACGACCACACGAACCGTATCGGAGCTAACGCATCCGGTTGGGCTGGTGGAGGTGATAATGTAATCGGTAGTCTTCAATGGCTGTGCTGTCGGCTGTGCGGACGTAGGATTGGAAAGACCTGACTGGGGAGACCATACATATGAGTATCCCGGCTGCGGGGGAGCACCGAGGGTGGTTGTTTCGTTGAGGCAAATGGAGCGGTCCTGTCCGGCATCTGGAACGTCATCGGCAAGAAGGACAATGACAGAATCCGTAGAAATACACCCATTACTATTTGTTACGGTTCGAGTGTAGGTGATGGGTTT
>JBPOHH010000879.1:0-3004 GCA_052035765.1 Bacteroidota bacterium | reverse complement strand
CGTATGCTGATTATTGGACTCGCTCTCTTTGCCGGTGTCTATGGCGGACTTGCTGTGACGAGTGATTATCTCATGATTTGCATTCTGCTTGCACTCTACGGCATCTACGCAGCAGCGTCGGAAGGCGTTGCCAAAGCATGGATTACCAATAGTGTTCCGAAGAGTGAAACCGCAACGGCGCTCGGATTCTTTTCGGGAATGGGGAGTATTATTGCCCTTCTGTCAAGCGTGCTGGCAGGACTCTTGTGGAGCGCGTTTTCGCCTGAGGTACCGTTTGTGGTGTCGGCGGTGGGTGCGGTGGTGGTGGTTGGGTATTTTGCGAAGATGGCAATGGCACGCTGATGACGATGATTGTTTATGATTGAAGATGATTTTTTGGGAATCAGCGAGTTGGTCGTAGGGGCGAATCGCATTCGCCCTGGTCGTGCTAGACTTGGGCGAATGCAATTCGCCCCTACGATTGGATAAAAAGAACAAACCAAGAGAACTCTCGGAGACCTAATGACATATACAACCTATTACAAAGAAGATACTATGATTATCTACAGAACACTCACAGAACACGACGTTGCCGCCTACCGCGCTTTGCGCCTGACGGCATTGCTTGTCGATGCCGATGCGTTTGGTTCGACGTATGACGAAGAAGTCGGTATGATGGACCGTGACATCGCGGGACGCTTACGTCCGGACAGCCACAAAATGGTCATCGGCGCATTTGATGGCGAGACGCTGGTCGGGCTCGTGGGAATTTATGCCGACATGAAGGTCAAGCTGTGCCACAAGGGCAATATTTGGGGCATGTTTGTCATGCCCGATTATCGCGGTCGCGGCATCGGTAAAGCATTGCTGCGTGAGGCAATTGTGCGGGCAGGTGCAATGGAGAAAATCGAACAGCTCAATCTCTGCGTGGTGTCGGAAAATGTGGCGGCGAAGAACCTCTATCTCTCGCTCGGTTTTCAGATATTCGGTTTTGAAAAACATGCTATGAAAACCACCGACGGCACTTATATTGACGAAGATCATTTGGTGCTTTTTTTGTGAATCGTACTTCAGAATTTTATAGATGATTTGACTCTGATGCGATGAATATTTCTCAATCAATCAGTTTTTTTTGTGTGTATAATCAACAGAATTAATTCCTTACAACCTTTCCCCTTGATTCACTATGAAACATCCACTTAAAACGAATATTTACCTCAAAATCGGTATCATCTTCATCATCGGACTTCTGCTCCTGATTCCTACGGAAATGATTGAGAGTCTGATACATGAACGAGAATCCACACAACAAAATGCAGTACGCGAAGTGAGCTCGAAATGGGGTGAGGAACAAACGTTGAAAGGACCTTTTATTTCCATCCCGTTCAATCGATATGAAAAGCAATTTGCAGCCAATGATACGGTTGGAAAGCTAGTACAAATCAAGGACTATATTCATATTCTGCCCTCCGAACTCAACATCAGCGGGCAAATGAAGCCCGAACGCAGATATCGTGGGATTTATGAAATTGTTGTTTATAATTCAAAACTTGATGTTTCGGGTAGTTTTAAGAATCTGAATTTATCCAATTCTGAAATTCCACTCAAAGACATTCAATTTGATAAAGCTGTACTCACTATTGGTATAAATGACTTACGAGGTATTGAAAAGCAAATTTTGCTGAATTGGAATAATAAAACTTTTTCATTTAATCCGGGCGTCGTCGGCACCGATGTCGTCAAGAGCGGTATAAATGCGACTATTGCACTCGCTCCTAATGACAGTTCTTCCTATACTTTTTCATTTACCATAGACTTAAACGGCAGTCAATTGCTGTATTTCACGCCTGTCGGTAAAGTCACGAATATTACGATGAATTCCACATGGAATAATCCAAGTTTTAACGGCGCATTTTTGCCGGACTCACGCTCAATTACCGATGCCGGTTTTACAGCTAATTGGAATATTTTACACCTAAATCGCAACTACCCGCAGGCATGGCTTGGAAGCAAATATTCTATCGGTGAATCTGCCTTTGGAATTGACTTACTACTGCCGGTCGATAATTATCAAAAATCATATCGTTCAATTCGCTATGCTATTTTATTTATTGGCTTTACGTTCATCGCATTCTTTTTTATCGAGATATTGAACAGCATCTTCATCCATCCGATTCAATACATTTTAGTCGGCATTGCGCTTGTGGTATTCTATACGCTGCTCTTATCAATATCCGAACAACTTACCTATAATCTCGCTTTTGTCATATCTGCTCTGGCAACCCTCATCCTGATTACCGGTTATGTAAAAGCAATAATAAAGTCAACGAGTTTAGTGTTGTTAATAATCGCTATCCTCCTAATTCTCTATACATTTATCTTCGTTATTATTCAATTGCAGGACTTCGCCCTCCTCATCGGCAGCATCGGTATTTTCATGATTGTCAGTTGTGTGATGTATTTTTCAAGAAAAATTGATTGGTATGCAATTAATCTGGGAGAGAAGAAAGAACTTCAACCCAAAAATATACAAGAACATACAGTTCGCTCAACCGACACTGCAACGGAAATTATCGAAAACAAAAACACAGAACATAATCGCGATACTTCGTTGCCCAATGCAGCCGATTCCGGAAATTCTATGCATGAATAACAGACATGTAATTTTATCATTATCAACTAATTAACAGAATGAAAACTATACGTATCTCAATCGCAATATTCCTCTGCATCTGCATGAAAGTAACTGCTCAATCTCAGGACACCATTACCACCGCATCCGGCCTGAAATATTATTACACCAATCATGGCACGGGCGAGAAAGCGCGTCCCGGACAACTGATGATTGTCCATTATACGGGTGCGTTTTTGAATGGGAAGAAATTCGATTCATCCCGCGACCGGAACGAACCGTTTACATTTGTCCTTGGGAAGGGACAAGTAATAAAAGGTTGGGACGAAGGCATTGGCCTCATGCGCATCGGCGACCGCGCGACCTTTATTATTCCCTACAATCTCGCCTATG
>JBPOHH010000362.1:0-3527 GCA_052035765.1 Bacteroidota bacterium | reverse complement strand
ACACACTCCCGCCAACACCGAAATCATTGTCATTCAACACGGCGAAGGTATTGTCATCGATACGCGCAAGTCCTTCTACTTTATCGGATTGGTCATAGCCGATTGATGGTAAATGAACAGCTTTACGTTTGAATACCGGGCGAATATTGGCAGTCACCAATTCATCATACGTAGAGTTTTCGATCGTTTTACCGGCACCAAGGACGGGTGGGTTGATAAGTGTATTCGTCGCGCCAAAGAGGTTAATTTCAAAAATATACTTCCGCGCACTTGGTCCTGTCGCATCATCACGTTCGACGACCATGAAGCGACCATTTCCCATCGAAACGGCGTCGCCGATTTTATCGCAAGTTGCTGCTCGCTCAAACATTGGGTAAATATATTCACCGGTCACCATTTTGGTGGTAATATCAAATTCCACGATACGGCAGAAATTCGCGCTTTTGGCAGTGTTGTCATTCGCTACATCAGGACTGTCAATTCCACTTTGAATAAACGCGTAGAGTTTATTTCCTTCGAGCGCTACTGCTTCAAAACCACGATTATTTCTCCGCGCGCCATAGACGGCCGGGAGAACTTCCGTTCCAAAAGTACCGAGCGCGCGACCTGCCGCCGCCGCTGTGCCCATTGGTATGTATCTATCTATCAATACACCATTTGCGTCAAAATTATAGATCGCGGGACGATATTCATCGACGAGATAAAACGAGCCGTCGGGTGCGACGACGACGCCTTCGAGGTCACCGCCGAGTTCGTCATTTGCGATTGGATTGCCATAGAGATCAATTCCAAATTCATCGGTATAAGCGAGTCCCTGTGCCTGTGCCTGAAGATTCGGACGTCCGGAAATCGGTGTCGTACCGTCGGGACGGAAGAGTGGAAGCTGCTGCGTGATGGTAATTGCCTTGGAGGTCGTGTCAAATTCAAAGCGAACGAGACGCGCCTGATAATTAGGCAACGCAAATGGACGCTTGAGGATACCGCCGATGTTGAATGGTTCGGCATTCGGACCGCGATCAGGATTGGTGAGGAATTTCATCTTGCCGTTAGCTGTCATACCTTCGAACCACAAGCTCGAGAATCCGCCGAGGAGAATTTCCTGTCCGGCGGCTGTCGTGCCGAGGAGCGGACGATTGTCAAAGGTGTGTTTTTCTAAACGTGGGAGACCGCGTCCCCAGTCTTTGGTGCCGAGCGGGAGGAGATCGACGAGGGTTCTATTGACGAGATCAATTACAGCCAATCCATTATTTTCTTGAAGAGTTACCATTGCGCGTGTACCGTCGGGCGATACGGCGATATATTCCGGTTCGAGGTCTTGAGCGACCGTCGCATTCGGTCCAAAAATACGGAATCCTTTGCCGAGTAATTCCTGGCGGCGGGTGTTGTAGGCGGTGAAGCCAATTGTCGTAACGACGCCATTGGCTGCGCCTGCGGAAATATCAACGATACTGACCGAACCTTCGGGGTCGATGGAGTAATTACTGCTTGGTTCGCCTTCGTTGGCGGTGAGAATTTTGTTGCCGTCGGGAGTGAATGTAAGCATATCCGGCTGAACGCCGATGGTGTATTGTCGGATAAATGCTCCGGCGGTAGTAAGCAGGACGACCGAACCGTTATCGGTGCGAACGGGCGCTTCCATTGCGACGGCAATGACACCGTTTTTGACGGCGATACTGTTGACTGCGCTTCCGTAGCCACTTAAGTCTACGGTAAATGAAAGGGTTGGATTTTTGGGGTCAGCCAAGCTTACTGCATCAAGGCGTACTGCAACAGCGCTTGAGAGAAAGGTTTTTTTGGAAACAGGATCATACGACGCGATTTCTGCAGCCGCTTGATTATAGAGTCCGGTCGAATACCGACCTAAATATTGAAGCGTACGACCCTGAGGAGGAAATTCCTGCCCGTACGAATTCGAAATGCTCATAATGCCGCAAAGCACAGTCAGACAGAGCAATTGAGAAGAAAAAAAACGCATAACAACAGTCCTAAAATGGTAAAACTACACTTGAATTACTAATCAGTATCCAAGCATGCAAATTACCACTCACGGTATTGGCTGCACGTTATGATATGGTTATGATTTGGTAATAAAAAAGCCGCTTCGTATCATGATTTGATAACAGAAAGCGGCCTTTCGGAAATGTTTGTATGGAGGGAAGTTATCTCATTACTGTATCAATGCTCGTTCGGATCCCACTTCACATTTTTACGTTTGAACATAGTGGGACTATTGCCCAAATAATTCGTCGATTACCTCAGCTTTTGTCTGACTGCGATGAGCAGCAACGGCTGCTAAAATTGAGTTTAAAGTACCAACTCTAAGAGGTGTATGTCGTGGAATAGTAAGATGATGCGTTCCCCTCTCTTGAGTTGTAAGCCGAATATGAGAACCAACTTGTCGGGTTTGCTCGTAGCCGTACTGCTTTAGCAGAATAATAAGTGTGGTTCCGTTTATATCCCGAGGTAGCTTCATAATGCGAAAACCTCGTCGCGTACAAAGTGCAACCGAATAATACTTGGACGTTCATCCGGCTCAAAGTGGCACTCGACTGCCTCGCGGATATTTGCGCGGAGTTCTTCTATAGACTCTCCATCGGTAAAGATAGATTCACCTAACGAGAATGCCTCAAAGCCACCTTCAGGCGATTCTTCAACTTGAAAAATCAACTCAGATTTCATGATATTATCCTTCGAATACATACTATATATTATTCAACAACTAGTAGTCTAATAAAATAATTACCTCAATGTTCGTTCGGATCCCACTTCACATTTTTACGTTTGAATAAGAACGATACCGGTACACCGATCAAATCAACGTGCCGACGTAATGCTCGCTCCAAAAATCGTTTGTACGAGTCGGCGAGTTCCTCGGGATGATTACAGAAAAAGGCAAACACCGGTGGCGCGACTTTCACCTGCGTCACATAATTGATTCTCATATCGTGCCCGCGGACGGACGGTGGCGGCGTGGCTCGAATTTCCTCCAGGAACATATCATTGAGCTTGTGAGTCGTAATCCGCGTCGTGCGACGTTTTTGAATTTCAACGGCCATTTCCACCAAATTCGTGAGGCGTTGTTTGCTGCGTGCCGAGATAAATATCACGGGTATATAGTCGAATGTTTTGAGTTCATCGTGAATTTTCTTGGTCAAATTATTCGCCGTATTTGTTTCCTTCTCGATTAAGTCCCATTTATTGACGGCAATTATCACACCTTTCCGTGCTTCGACTGCGTCACCGATGATGCGCTTGTCCTGTGATTCGAGTCCGCGCTCGGCATCAAGCACGACGATTGCCACATCGCAACGTTCAATCGCCCGCGTCGTGCGCATCGTGCTGTACATCTCGATATTTTCCGTGATATGGCTGCGTCTGCGGAGTCCGGCGGTGTCGATGAGCACAATTTCTTCGCCGTAGAATTTCATCGTACTGTCGATAGCATCACGTGTCGTGCCGGCAATTGGTGTAACAATCGCACGTTCACGACCAAGCAAAGCATTAGTAATACTCGATTTGCCGACGTT
>JBPOHH010000530.1:0-1528 GCA_052035765.1 Bacteroidota bacterium | reverse complement strand
CGCCGAATTCTGCCTCGATGCCATAGCCGCTGAGAATGGAGGATGTGTCGGATGCTGCGGGCTTGGACTCGGTCAGAAACACCGTGTCACCATTTTCGTGAGCGAGGATGGCGGCGGCGATGCCACTTTTGCCGGCGCCGATGATTGTGTAGTTCATAGAGTAATACAGGAGTGTATTTTAAAGTAAGGTAGTAGAAATAAACTAATAACGCTGTCATTCTGAACCCTTCGGAGGGTGAAGAATCGAAACTTGCTGCATAGTCACGATGGTACGCCATCATCAAGTTTCGATTCTTCAGCCCCTACGACTTCTTACCATTGGCAGTTTTTTATAACCCGTTCTTTCTATATGAGTTGCATTTGCTGTGTAAGAAAGAGTTTCCCACAGAGTTTCACAGAGTTTTTCACAGAGTTCACAGCGGAATACTGCTGTGTGTGACTCTGTGAGCATACCCTGTGTAACCCCCCTGTGGGAGGAATTCTTCCGACTACGTATAGAGAAAACCTCTTTTGCAAGTACTCACTGTGTCATTACTTGCTTTTTTTTAGTTTTTAATTTGGCCTACAGAATGACATGCTTTTATCGATTTTCTTATAAGGAATAGTGGATTGAAGTTATCCTTCAATAATTTCTTCCGCCGTCGAAAACCAATACAACGTGCCCCGAATAGTAGGAATACTCTCAACAAGCACGCAGCAAATACTAGCCGGCGCAAAACCATAGAGCGTTTGATTCTCAGGACAAAGCATGGATGCAAATTCACTCACCGCCGGCTCGTGGCTCACAATCATCAGCGATTGTGCGGCGGCGTATTCGATGAGAATTTCGTGGAGGAGATTGAAGTTGGAGTTCGGCGTCAGTCGGCTGTCGCGTTCGACAGGATATTCATAGCCGAGCTCGGACGCGATAATATCAGATGTTTGAATCGCCCGCAGGTACGGACTCGACAGTATCACCTCAGGACGGATATCCTTCCGGGCAAGGGCAGTGCCAACCTGCGTTACGATGTCGATTCCTTCAGAAGTAAGCGCGCGGTCACGGTCAATTTTCCCGATGGGGTGTTCGGCAATTCCATGCCGCATGATATATAAAATCAAGGTTTTCTTTCGATTGTTGGGAGTAATGTATTCTTGGGAATGATTCCACAAAACGCGTATTATTTGGTGACCGACACGCGTACGGGAGTGTTTTTGGGAACAATCGTTCCGGCTGCAGGATGCTGACTCAGGATTGTTTCGCCCATGTAGGTATCATCATGCACGTCCGTCACTTCGCCGAGGGTAAGTCCTGCTTCGAGGAGCTTTTCACGGGCTTCGTCCATGGTGCCGTTGACGAGATCGGGCACCGTAATCTGCGATTCGGACCCGCGACTGAGCACCACGCTAATTGCTTCATTAAATTGGGCTTCGCCTCCGGCAGGCACGCTTTGCGCGCTGACTAAATCCTGCTGAATTGTTTCACTGAATTCATAACTTGTTGTTCCGATTTGCAGACCGAGTCGCATGAGTGCTACCCTCGCGTCGCGGA
>JBPOHH010000019.1:0-1606 GCA_052035765.1 Bacteroidota bacterium | reverse complement strand
AATTTCCATTATAAGGCCGCTCCCGGTGACCGCATTGGGATTATTGGCGCCAACGGTGCCGGTAAATCGACGTTACTTAATGTGCTTTCCGGTCGATTACAGCCCGATACAGGGTTCGCACACCTCGGCGACTCCGTCACTCTCGGCTATTTTGACCAGGAAACGAAGGGTTTGAACGACGGTCAGACGCTCATTGGTACGCTTCGTGACATCGCAGAATTCATCGATACCGGCCTCGGCAAAGACCGTTTTCTCACCGCCAAAGACTTACTCGATCGGTTTAATTTCCCGCCGAAACAGCATCATTCTCAGGTAGGAACGCTCTCCGGTGGCGAGAAACGGCGTTTGTATCTGCTCACGATTCTGATGAAGAATCCGAATGTGCTCTTTTTTGATGAACCGACCAATGATTTTGATATTCAGACTCTCAACGCACTCGAAGAATATTTAGATAATTTCCTCGGCGTGCTCATCATTGTTTCCCACGACCGTTCATTTTTGGATAAAACTGTCGAAACGATATACTGTTTTGAAGGCAATGGAGTTATCAAAGAATATCCCGGTAATTATTCAGCCTATTTAGAGAAAAAAGAAATCGCCGACAGAACGCAGAAGCAGGACATTAAATCCGGCAAAATCACCGCTGAAGTCAAGCCCGCCGCGCCTAAGAAAAAAGCGCTGTCTTTTGCCGATAAAAAGGAATTCGATCAGATTGAAAAGAAGATTGCTGCGCTCGAAATATCCAAAAAAGACATCGAGACCTACCTCAACAGCGGCGAAACAGACTACAAAAAGCTGCTCGCGAAGTCGGAAGAACTCGCCAAAATCACGGATGAAATCGACACACTCACGCTGCGATGGATGGAATTAACCGAACTGATGGAGGGATAAATGAAAACGGTTTTCTGACATTTTTTGTGGTTTAGTCTTATTCCATCGTAAGGGCGATTTGCATTCGCCCTTGGCCCATGCACGACGTGGGCGAATGCAATTCGCCACTACGCCTACATAATATGTACACTATAAATTGTAAATGAACCATGAAAACAAACTGCTGTAGAATTTTAGACGCCCATTCTATTCCCTACAAGCTGCTCGAATACACGGTGGACGAAGAGTCGCTCGACGCCATTACAGTAGCCAATAAAATTGGTCTCCCACCCGAACAAGTCTTTAAAACGCTTGTCTTAGTTGGTGATGTGGTGAAGTATTTTGTGGCGGTGATCCCGGGCAATGAAGAACTTTCCCTCAAAAAAGCGGCGCAGATTTCGGGTAATAAATCGTGTGCTATGTTACCACTGAAAGAATTACAACCGCTGACGGGTTACATCCGCGGCGGTTGCTCTCCTATCGGCATGAAAAAGCAATTCCCAACCTTCATCGAAGAGACCGCCCAACTATTTGACGAGATTAGCATTAGTCCGGGGCAGCGCGGACTACAGATTCTCATCAAGCCGGCGGATATTTTGGCGGTGACGGGTGGGGAGTTTGTGGGGTTGATTTAAATACCTCCCCTTCTACCAAAATTCACTTCCTCAATACCCTGAATTCATGTAAATTGCAGGCAAATCATGCTGCACGTCCTTTTCCGGGATGTGGACATGAA
>JBPOHH010000257.1:0-5434 GCA_052035765.1 Bacteroidota bacterium | reverse complement strand
ATCGCTATCGGTGGTTTGGCACGACGGACTCCTGCATGATGCCTACACCAGAACTCAAAGCCCGTTTTTTGGACTAATCAAGTAATTTTCGCTGATAAAATTCTTCCTGCAACCTTTATTTCTTCGCCGTATGGTACATATCAACACAAAATATGCATTCAAAGCATTTCTTTCAATCATTCTCTTTTCTGTAATAAGCCTCACGATTTCTGCTCAGCAGTATGGTAGTATCACGATTGATACCGGCAAGAACATACTACCCGTGTCTCGGTCTATCAATGGCGGGTTCGTCGAGCAGATATACGATGCAATAAATGGTGTCTATGGATTGGGTGCGCAGGAGCTCTTTAATCGAGGATTTGACATTGGATCTCAGTATGATGAGACTTCACGCGGTTGGCAGACCTTTACATCAGGTCCATCTGTAGGGCGGTTATTTCTTGATACGTTAGGATATAACCGACGTGGCAGGTATGCTCAGCATATAGTGCACTCTGAATCAGCCGGTCGGATTGGTGTACTGCAACCTGTCTATATTGAGCGAGAAGTGCCGATGGATTTTTATGTGTATGCGCGTTCGGTGAACGCACCAGCAGCGCTAAAGCTCGTCTTGTACCATATTGACAGTACGATAGCTTACGACACCACACTTGACATCACGTCGAAGGAGTGGAAGAAATTTTCGCTTCGGCTGCCTACAAAAACAGGATTCCCTAAGGCACTTTTATTTATAGGACTTGACACTACTTCTACCGTAGAAATTGACGAAGCGTCATTCATGGCTTCGGATAATTTCCATGGCATACGGAGAGCTCAATTTGAACTCTACAAAGCTTGGAGGCCTACTATTCTACGGTTTCCCGGTGGTGGTGTCGTCGATCTGGAACCGGGAAGATGGGAGCATGGAATTGGTGATATCGATCAAAGGACTTCTCCTAATTTTGATTGGGTCGGCGATTATTATCGGTTTGAAATCGGTACTGATGAGTTCGTTGCATTCTGTAAAGCAGTCGGTGCAGAACCACAGTTCACGGTCGGTTTCGGCGCAGGCTCACCGAATGAAGCTGCTAGTTATCTGCAATATTGTAATGCGCCAACTGGTAGTCTATACAGCGACCTACGTATGAAAAACGGGAATCGGGAACCGTTTAACGTCAAGTTCTGGGAAATCGGGAATGAACAATACGGTCCTTGGGAAAATGGCCATACTAATGCAGTAGATTATGCAACACGTTATCTTGAGTATGCAAAGCAGATGAGAGCGGTTGACCCCACGATTAAACTCATGATTAACGGCGATACGTGGGGGTTCAACTGGAATGACACCATTATCCGTATTGCAGCCAAGGAAATAGATTACTTCAGTGTTCACTGGCTCTCAATTAACAGTGATACCACCTATAATAGAGACCTTACTCACAGAGTAATGATGAGTAATGGAAATATGGCGTCCTTTTGGAGCCCGATCCTCCATGATAAAATCGTAGAATCAGGTCTCAGCAAGGATATTCCTCTTGCCTATACGGAATGTGTTCAGTTTTATGCAGATCCGCATAATTATATGATACCAATAGCGGGTAGCCTGGAGAGCGGATTATGGGTAGGAAATGTGCTCCATTCTTTTTACAAGCAGGCAGACATCGTGAAACTCGTCAACAAGACTATGTTTTTGGGTTCGATCCGTGCAGGAATTCATTCCAAAACGGGTGAAAGGGTTTTCTTTGCAGGGCCATCTATCCATGCTCAATCCATGATTCGTAACTGGATGCGGGACACCCTACAACCGGTAACAGTGACCAGTCCACGATTTTCAGTAGAAGGCAGAGACAATATTCCTTGGCTTGATGCAGCAGCCACTTTTGGCAATGATACGCTCGTTCTTTCGGTTGTGAATGCCCATTCAACGGATTCTATCACTGTACAGCTTTCGCTTCCCTTACGGTGGGGTAGTATGGCGGAAGCAGTACAATTGACCGCCGCAGCCGATACAAGTATCAATACTCCTGAGCACCCATCGGCAGTAACACCGGTCTATTACTCGGTTCGCCTCGATTCACAGATGGTCTTCCCGGCTCATTCACATACGATTATTCGGGCTCCCCGATATGATACGCCGAATACTGTCGACAATACGGCTATTATGAACAACGATCAGCTCGCAGCTTCAAGAAGCAATCCATCGTTCAACATTCTCCTGCTTCCCCGGCAATCAACGCGATGTGTAATGACTATCTATGATACGAAAGGTAAAATTGTTGAGTCTCGTACGGTGGATATACCTACAAAAGCAACGAATTACATACTTGACTTACAGAATGTTGCCGTAGGTATGTATGTCTGTATCATGAAGTTTGAAGACAAAGAGTATCGAAAAAGTTTGTTGATTACACCATAATCTCTGCTGCATCACACGAACAGCAGTGATCACCTCACCCTTTCTTCTTTTTCTTCTTCGGCGGCGGAGCACACATCGTCCGTATAGCGGTGAGCACCGGCTTGAAGTCTCTTCGAAAATCATTGGTAAGTCGTGGCTGTTCATCAATATACATCTCATTGACCTCTCCGTGGTAGGCCACGACAATCTTGACGACCATGTACCATTCATCCGGTAAGGCAGAGGTAGAGTCCCGCGCGAGTGTCACATACACCGTACGATTACTCATACCATCTTCTACTTTGCGAATTGTCTTAATTTCGAATGAATCGAGGGATAGAATTTGAAAATTATAGGCGTGCAGTGAATCCTGTACCCGGCGGTAAAAATCAGAATCGGCTAAGGCACAGGGTAGCTTGATGGGCTTGGGTGATACACCGCAGGATGCGAGCAGTGCGAACATAACACAAATTATATAAAAGCACTTACGCATGAAATATCATCTCTTGATGAGGTATTCCGTCCTCCAAATATTCACTGCCTACCGTGTGAAAGCCAAGTTCATTATAAAATCGTTCCAAATAACTTTGAGCAGAAATACGTATCGGTGAGCGCGGAAAAAGCTGACGGCAATACGCAATCGACTCCATCATCAGTTGCTTACCTACGCCCTGCCGGCGCACCTCTTTCATCGTCAAAACGCGTCCTACGGAGGCATCGGAATATTTGATATTCGGTCCAAACAACCGGGAATAGGCCACCATTTTTCCCTGGTGTAATCCACAGAGATGCAATGCCTGACTATCATAGCCATCAGCATCAAGATAAGGACAATTCTGTTCGACGATAAACACCTCCTGCCTCGCAGCCATAATTTGGTACAGGAGTGCTATCGGTAATTCTCGAAATTCATATAAACGCCAATCGATAATCATAGTACGTTCGAAAAATAGTACATTAATTAGAAGCCCATTGTTTTGCCAGGAACTTCCGCCAGATTTTAGGTTCGACCCAGAGAACGACAAGCGCGCAAGCAATACCCGCAAGTACATCCACCACATAATGATAGCGCAGATATACAGTCGAAAATATCAAGAGCCCGCCGACAATTAAAAACACCCATCGCAGCCGTGAACGGAATCGAAATGCAATAATAATATTCATCACGGTAATCATCGTGTGTCCGCTTGGCATACAGTCACGATTGACCACCGCCATTGGGTTGAGTTCGCCAAGCGCGATATTATCCCCGCTATCGACCACCGTGCGGAACCATTCCGTGAGCCATATTCCCGGTAATTCCTGATTGATGGTGGAATAATCATGGAGCGTAAAGCGCGGTCCGACAGCAGGCATCACCAAGTAGAGAAAATAGGATACAAAGAGTCCGAAGGCAATCATCCGGGCAATGGTTTTGACTTCTGATTTGCGGCCCGTGACATACATCTCCACGCCTTGCACAATGGCATGAAAAAAGAAGGACATATAGCATAATTGGAGGATTTCGGTAAGGAGCGGATTGCGGAATTGATACAGCCATTGCGTAGGATTCACACCAAATATTGCCTGATCCCACTGTATCAGCACCTGATCATAATCATGCGGATGGATCACCGGAATATAAAAAAACATCTGTTTGAATATCAGGAGCATCAAGGCAACAATATAGAAATTGTGCAGGATGTCGAGGAAGGTATTGTGATTGGTGCGATTCCAGTAGGCGATGCCGACGATAACAGAAATGATGCTTGCATTAAAGAGTATCAATCTGCCCGACCAGGCGATTGTATCAAAAAATATCAGACAGAATATCGTGTAAATACTAAATTGAGCAATTACATATAAATCCAGAGTATTGAATAATATACCGAGCGGATTCGGCGCTTTGGTGCCGGTGTTTGTCTTCTTTTTGTCTGCGTTCTTCAACTGCGTCATGTACGGTTTTCAATTTATTTATGTAATTTTCAGTGTAAAATTAGCTGTTTTTTTAGAAAATCTTGCCTTCTATTCTCAGACAAACCCTTTATGACGACAATTTACGACAAGCGAATCCCCTTTTTTACAGTCATTATTCCTACATTTAATCGTGCTGCTTTGCTTCCGAGGGCGCTCAATTCCCTGCTCAAACAAACCGAAAAAGACTGGGAGGCAATCATCTGCGATGATGGTAGTACCGACGATACATTTGACGTTGTCAAGCCCTTCATCGCTACTCATCCCCATATCCGGTATCTTTATCATCAGAATCGCGGTACCGGTCTCACGCGTAATTCCGGACTGCTCGCCGGCTGTGGCATCTATGCCACTTTTCTCGACTCGGATGATGAATATAGCCCCACTCATCTCGCTATTCGTAAAGAAATTCTTCTCGATTATCCTGAAGCTGATCTGCTGCACGGTGGCGTTAAGATTATCGGCGACAGTTTTGTACCCGATAAGAACGATCCGTCACGGCTGATTTCACTTTCAGAATGTGTGATTGGCGGAACGTTTTTTGTAAAACGCGAACTCGCTATCGGTCTCGGCGGCTTTGGCTCTATGCGCTATGCCGATGATTCGGACTTTTTTGAACGAGCGCAGAAGGCGGGCTTCACGACCGGAGAAACGGACGCACAAACGTATATTTATCATAGAGATACACCGGACTCACTTTGTTCAACCTATTCTAATCTTTCATGAAACAAACGCGTACTCACCTGAAATCAACGACATCAGCCATCATCGAGCGCCTCGAACGTGAATATCCCGACGCTCATTGCGCGCTTCTCCATGAGAATCCGTTCCAACTCCTTATCGCGACCATACTCTCGGCACAATGCACCGATGAACGGGTGAACATCGTCACGCGAACATTATTTGTGAAATACCCATCTCCGCATGAATTTGCATCGATACCGATTGAAGAGTTAGAAAAAGACATCTACTCGACCGGGTTCTACAAAGCCAAAGCGAAGAATATTCAGGCATGTTGCCGACAGTTAATCGATCGATTCCAAGGCGAGATACCACAGACGATGGATGAATTGCACTCGCTGCCGGGTGTAGGCCGCAAAACAGCGA
>JBPOHH010000464.1:0-2099 GCA_052035765.1 Bacteroidota bacterium | reverse complement strand
ATGAAATAATCTGCTTGCATCGCCCGGTCAGGTAAAGTTGATTGCCTTGCAGAAATCCACTGTCCGATGTTCGGTGCCATACCTCTTGCCCAACTCTAATTTTATTCTGTGCAAATGCCTCAGGATTCTTGAAATAGTTCTTGAGCACATGGTCGCCGGAGACGATGATCTCGCCGATAACACCATCAGGTAGAAGCAGTGGGTGAAATTCTTCGTTCGGTAGTGAAGGTATGGGCTCGGGTGTTATACGGATGATACGTACAGTCGCTTCCCGGGCGATGCTCCCGACCGGCAAACCGTGACTCAGTTCATGCCGGCGGGTATGAAGGTCGGATGCGCGAATTGAACTGATCGGTTCGGCCTCGGTCGAACCATAAAACACGGTCGTCTCAGCCGCCGGAAACGCCCGCTCATACAATTCAGCATCATTCGGAAAGACAGGAGCGCCGCCCGTAAAAATCCGTTCAAGCAGTAGCAGGGAACGTGAGTCGTGGAGTACTTGCCGAGCCAGCAGCGTTAAAAAATTAGGAGATACGATGAGTTTGGTTGCTTGTTTATGTTCAATTTCATCGGCGATTCCGCGCAGCCTTCGCGTTGATGGCGATGCTCCAATCTTGCCCGGAAGTATCGTCGTACAGCCGACTCCGAGATGGATAAACGGGATAATCGGCAAAGTGCACAGACATCGGTCATTGGGGTGGGGAAGCAATTCTTCCAAAAGGGCATTATACTGTTTTTGTAAAAAGTCGTGCGTACGATTCGCTGCTTTCGGCACGCCTGTACTGCCGGTTGTAAAGGTTATGAGCGCCGGTGTTTCCGGAGGTACATCATTCATCGACATCGACTTGCGAGAGCGACCGCGAAGAGAAAGATGGATCGGTACTTTTCGTAATTCTTTTGAAAATAAAGCAATAAACCGTGCCTTCATACCGCAGATGATAGCTTTGCACTCAGCTATTCTGCAACACATATTCAGGCGCTCCATACCCGCCCATTCATCGATAAAGACTGCTGTTGCACCGAGATAGAGCAACGCGAGAACGACGCGGTATAAGTCGATACTCATCGGAACCGCGACCAAGACCCGATCGCCTTCACGGATTCCCTTTGAAGCAAAATATGACGCGGTGCCCTGTACTTCCTGCGCTAAGTCTGCGTACAGAATCTCCGCCGAACCTTCCAGCAATGCAGGTGTATTCGGATATTGCCGCGCCGCCGTGAAGAAAAGTTCGGTCGTATTCATACCTTCATTCCATATAATGAATACGATTTGTACGGCATTCCATGGAAATTTTTCGAAGCATTGACGGAAATATTATCTTCAAGCATAAAGGCATGGAGTAGAGTCGTATATCCTTTACTGGAAGCAAGTTGAAGAATTTTATATGTCAAGAATGACGTGATTCCCTTCATACCGCTGCCGGGTATATTGACTATCGACTTGATGATGAGCGTCTTGCCCGTGGGGTCGCAGACGTCCGGCAGCGCAAAGACAAAAGCCACAATTTCACCCGCAGCATTTTCGGCAATCAGCACGAATTCACTATCCAAAAAACGTTGTATTTTCTCGTACTTACCGACAAAATCTTCCACCGAAATCGGAGTGTAGAGAAAATTACTCCCAAATCCCGTCAGACTACATTTAGCAAGAAGGCGGAGTTCATGCCGGAAATTCTCCATATTCAGCGTTCGGATACGCGCCCCGCGCCTTCGGTAGTATTCCTCAAGTTCTGTTATGCGTTGATTATCAACCGGTTGGATGGTGCTGATTTGTGAAATATACCGCGCAATGGGCACAAACCCAAACTTCAAAAACTGCTCATTATAATACGCATGATGATACGGTTCGCCTAAAAAATTTCGGTGCACATTATGATCGCTGAAACGGTAATTATTCCATGTCGAACCTTCAATCGGACCAAGTAAATGACGGTATCCTTTCCGCTTTGCCAGCTCTTTGACAGCCATGAGCGCATACTCGGCTACCACAGAATCATCAATACATTCATAACTTCCAAAACATGCACATGCTTCATTATTATAGCGTAGGTCAGGATTCTCATAGAATGCAAAGCGCGCAACCGGTTCGTCGTGACGGT
>JBPOHH010000638.1:0-2720 GCA_052035765.1 Bacteroidota bacterium | reverse complement strand
AGGATCCATCCTGCTACATTATCCAAGAAATACCGATCGTGCGTCACGGCGATAATCGTGCCTTCGTACTTGGCAAGGTGCATTTCGAGCCATGCGACGGTTTCGGCGTCCAAGTGGTTCGTCGGCTCATCGAGGAGCAAGACGTCCGGCCTTTGCAGCAGCAAGCGGCATAAGGCGACGCGGCGCTTTTCACCACCGGAGAGAACGCTGATTATAGCATCTCCGGGCGGACACCGAAGTGCATCCATTGCCATTTCGAGGCGGGCATCGATATCCCAGGCGCCTTTATGGTCAATTTCTTCCTGTAATTTCGCCTGACGCTCGATTAATGCATCAAAATCTGCATCCGGTTCGGCGAATTTGAGTCCAATTTCCTCGTATTCTTTCACCAAATCCACCGGTGCCTGCGCGCCTTCCTGCACGATTTCGAGCACCGTTTTATTCGGGTCGAGCTCGGGTTCCTGCGGGAGATAACCAAACGTAATACCTTTATTTGCCGTAATTTGTCCCAAATAATCGGGGTCTAATCCGGCAATAATTTTGAGAAGGGTGGATTTACCGGCACCGTTCAAACCCAGTACGCCGATTTTTGCGCCGTAGTAGAACGAGAGATAAATGTCTTTGAGCACCTGCTTGCTCGGCTTGTGGACTTTCCCCACGCCCACCATCGAAAAAATAATCTTATTATCCATGTATTTTCTATAAAAATGAAACGAATGCGGTTTTGTAGGTGCAAAAATACGGATAATCGCGGAGGAAGAGGTGTAGAAGTCGTAAGTCTGAAAGTCGTAAGTCGTAAGTCAGAGCGGCATAGGCCGGAAAGTAGCATGTCGTATATCGCAAGTTGATAAGTCGCAAGTCGTTGTAACCCAAGGCAGCAGTGTCATCTGTCACACTGAGCTCCGTCGAAGTGTTCAATTATATGCCAAAATTAGTCGTAAGTATGTAAACCAAGTGTTGTAATTCCGTAAAGCTTAAGTCCTTCATTAATATATTTGTAAAACGAAGCTATCGATTTGGTTAGTATCAATCAACTTAACATCTCTAACAAAAAAAGCCCGAGAGTCAATCCCTCGGGCTTTACCTTCCAATTTTCCCCGCTCCATCACGGCAATACAAAATCACATCCAAGAGTGAGCGCTGTGCCGTAAATTTCCGAAAGATCGTTGCCAAGCGGGATATGTACATTAATCTTTGGTTTTATGACACTTCCGCCTGTCCATTGCCCGCCTAATACTGCATAATACTCGGTCTTACCGTCGGAAAATATTTTCTTTTCCGTTAAAATACCAATTCCTGTAATCTCTGCTAAAAGGCGTATATCCTTATTTTCATATCCTGTACTAACGCCGTACCGGATAAATACTTCTATTTCATCATTACCGTTATCTGTCGGTACAAACGCCGATGCACCGATTACACCGCCAAGTAAGAGTCCGTCGAAATTTTTAAAATAATAGTATCGCGTCTGAAAACTAAATGCATCAGGAATATAGAGTTCGAAATCATACAAACGATGATAAAATGCATAATACATAGCATAAGTATTCTTAGAATCACTTGGCGCTGTCGGAAGAAATACCTTGAAATCAAGGAGCGAGGTTGAGGGAACAAATGTTTTGCGTAACCCCACCGAGATATTGGTGAACGTACCCATGGAGTTATCGGAAAATGATGAAGAAGTAGCATACGCCGCGTACGGAAGTGTGCCGATGATGCTCAGTCCTGACCCCACCGGCGCTACCAATGTCAGATCATACGTACCTGACAGCAGTGAAAAATCAGTGCTGCCGCTTTTAAAAAAAGGATGCTGGAATTGAAATGAAAGGAGGGTTTTATTCTCCGCATTTGTAAGCGGAAAATTCGTTTGTGCTGAAAGTGTCAGCGGAACAATCACGACAAACAGGAGAAGCGCAAAGCGGAATGATGGATACATATAGTTGCCCTTACAGTGAATAAAATTAGATAGTTACAGACAGCAGCACAATCTCCGGCTACTTGTGGCGGCATGTCACGGATACGTTATTGGCAGTACAAAAGGCATTTCGGGATTCTCTTTATGCGACGTAGCAGGAAATTGTACGAAACGCAAATACAGAGCCATACGAAAACACATACTGTACTACTACATTAAAGAATGAAGTGATGATACGCTTGAAGGATTATGTGTGGAAGCAGGAGCAGTCGCTATGAATACCGCGACAATCTCCGTGTGATTGTGAAAGTACGTCCACACCGGGGCGGAACATCTTCCGCCCCGATAATTGGTGGATGGGAATACTCTGCGATTTTGCTATTTCACGATTACCAACGATTGTTCAATTGTCGAGTCGCCTGCTGTCATACGTACTCGGTATGCGCCGGCGCTCAAGCGTTCAACAGGAATTGACGTCTGATAATTACCTCCGTCGAAGGTTGAATTCACGAGAGTTACGACTTTTTCACCCGTTGGTGAATAGATCGATATTTCTGCCTGATGACGCTTGAGAAGGGTGAATTCTACCGTTCCTCCGGCTGCGCCGACAGGATTCGGACTCACAGTGAATGAACATTCACTCACCGCACTGCCATTCGTTCGAATGTCGTCTTCGATGCCGGATGCACTTTGGTATTCGACGAGAATTGTCGTGTCATTACCACTGCGGTCGGCAAAGTGAAGCACTGCGCGTGCATCTTTTGATTTATCAATTACTTTGAGCGACCAATCGGTGGTCTGCGAT
>JBPOHH010000392.1:0-1513 GCA_052035765.1 Bacteroidota bacterium | reverse complement strand
CCCTGCTTGATACCGTGCTCGCAAGCGCGCTCAAAGGACGCGATACGCTCTATGTGCCGACCTTCCCCACGCCGAACGTGAAGAATCCGATCAGCCGTAAGAACGTGTATATTGATGCAGATGCGCGGAAATCACTGCAGGATAAATATCCCGATCTGTATATCAAATCGCCGTATTCTGTGCTGAATAAAATGCGGGAAATCAAGGATCCCGACGAACTCCGTATGATGCAGAAAGCGATTGACATCAGCATCGAAGGTCACCTTGCAAGTATGAAAGCCGCCAAACCCGGCATGACCGAATACGAAATCGAAGCCGTGATGGAATACACCTTCAAGCGCCTCGGTGCCGAAGATGTGGGCTATCCGTCGATAGTGGGTTCGGAGTATAATGCTTGTATTCTCCACTATGTGTCTAATCGTAAAACCACTGACAACAAAGATTTAGTTCTTGCCGACTGCGGAGCGGAATATCAAAATTACACCGCTGATATCACGCGCACTTTTCCGGTCAGCGGGAAATACACCGATGAACAGCGGAAAATCTACAATATCGTGCTCGAGGCGCAGGATTCGGGGATTGTTGCCTGTCGGGCGGGGAATGGATTCAGAGAACCCCACAATCGCGCGATGGCGGTGGTACAGAAGCGACTTATGGAACTTGAAATCATCAAAAAGCCGGAGGAAGCGAAGTGGTATTTCAATCATGGTACGAGTCATTATTTAGGGCTTGACGTGCATGATGCGGGTTCTGGCGGCAATCTGAAGGTGAACTCCGTAATTACTGTCGAACCGGGCATTTACATTCCTGCGGGCAGTCCATGCGCGAAAAAATGGTGGAATACGGGCGTGCGTATCGAGGATGATATTTTAATTACCGACGCTGATCCCGTGAATCTCTCAGGCAAGCTCCCGCGGAAAGCGGAGGAAATCGAACAACTTATGCAAACTACAACTACTCCATAATCTTACAAACGTATGACAGAATACATCATCAACAAAGAACAGCTCCATCAGCTCCTGAAAATGCTCAATGTTTTGCAGCCGGACGAGGAACTGATGCTCGTTAATAATATCGATCTCCGTGACTTTCGCAAGCCGAATGTCAGTATTTTGGTCGATACCATCAAGAATAAAACGGTATTTGCCTCGCCGCCGGAGGATCTGACCGAAAAAGAACTCGACATGCAACTCGTTCAATTAATGGCGTTTGAGCAATTTTTAGTTCGAGAATTCACACAAATTCGCACGCAAATCAAGAGCGTTTATTCCGAATTACAATCCCGCAAAGAAGCCACAGACCTCACGCCGGACGGTATTCCCAAGGACGTCGAAGAGCATTTATCGGAGGAATTGAAAAAACTGCTGAGTGGTGATTTGCCGGATGGTAAAGTGGAGTAATACTACAGCGAATATCACTCATGTCATGATTAAAACTACCAAAGCCCTTCTCTTGCAGTCAAGGGCTTTGTTGATTTTTAGTTCTTCAGCAATTTTTGTGGAACATATTTTAT
>JBPOHH010000315.1:0-4922 GCA_052035765.1 Bacteroidota bacterium | reverse complement strand
ATGGCTCCGTCGATTGCGGTTGATGCTCTTGGTGCCATAACTGTCGTTGGTACAGTCAATGGAATCGGTGATTTCGACCCGGGAACAGGAGTGCACTATCTGTCATCAGAAGGTGTGTCGGATGTGTATATAGCGAAAATTAAGGAAGTTCCGGTGGATGTACACGAACCGAATGCCAACATCGAACTGTCAATATCACCGAACCCCTCCAATAGTGCCATTTCTCTTGATTTTGGTAAAGAAGTCAGCAATGCTTCGATGAAGCTGCTCACATTGGTTGGACAAACAGTACTTGAGCATAATGCTATCTACGGTTCGTCAATACTTCTTGATATTGAAGCACTTACTGCTGGTGTCTATGTTCTGGTAATTACCGAAAATGGGGTGAATACAGCCGTAAAAGTGGTAAAGTACTAAGAGCTTGAGTGCCAGATTTCAAGCTTGTCCCTGCCCCGTATGCACGGAATTTTACATGAAATTACGAACAAGAATCTGCCCTATAGCCACGTCGAAATCTAGCAAAGTAGAGCAAGATTCACTGGGAAATTATGAAGAAGATACTTTTATATCGAAAATATCAGGGAATCATTTTGTTTGATTAGTTAAGTAACAGTATGAAAAATATAATTATTACTTTAATAGCTGTTCTCAGCGTCTTTGCTACATCCCTCGCCGGCATCACGCCACCTACTGCCGTACTCACGGCATTTACCCAAAAATTCCCCGCCGCGACGAAAGTCACGTGGGAAAAAGAAAATGACCATGAATTCGAAGCCGAATTCATGATTGCAGGCGAAAAACGTTCGGCAATATTCAGCGAAACCGGAGAATGGGTATCTCTGGAAAGTCCATTAAAATTGAAAGACTTGCCCGAGTCGGTGCGCGCTGCCTGCACCAAAAATTACAAAGGTGCTATTATCCAAAAAGCTGAGAAAATTGAAAATTCCAAAGGATTGACCGTCTATGAACTCGACATCAAACGCGGCACGAAGAAACAGGAAGTAATCTTTACTGCCGAAGGAATGGAACTCAAATAATAACGATACCAAGTAGCTCAAAAGCCCTTTGCTAACCACATAGGGCTTTTTTATTGACAAAAATAATTTTTAATCATCTGATTAAAAATTGTGATTAAATCAAAATAAAAGTCTGTATATTTGTACGGAAAAATCATTGCAAAATCAATTCACAAGATTCTATTTTCTTTATTAATAAGTAGTTGTATGGATACTGAGAACAACAATCAAGCAGTGGACCTGAGCACGGAAACCAAAATTAAAAACGCCGCACGCGTAGTATTTCATAAAAAAGGGTTCGCCGCTACCCGAACACGCGACATAGCCGAGGAGGCAAATATCAACCTCGCACTGCTCAATTACTACTTCCGAAGCAAAGAAAAACTCTTTGATATTGTGATGCTTGAGACGATGCAGGGATTTTTCCGTTCCATCGCCGATGTTTTCAACGATGAATCAACGAGCTTTGAGGGTAAAATTGATGTGCTCGTCGCCACATACATCGAATTATTGATTGCCAATCCCGATATCCCGCTGTTTATTTTTCATGAATTACGCACCCAATCGGGTGAACTGATTGAGAAATTAGGTGCGAAACAAATCATCATGAAGTCAAGCTTTTTCAAGCAGTTCCAGCAAAGTATAAAGGATGGCGCCATCCCTCCGCTCCACCCGATGCACTTTATTATGAACCTGATGGGAATGATTGTTTTTCCCTTCGTCGTCAGCCCGCTGCTTCGCGGAATCGGCGATGTGACCCAAGAACAATTTAACGCGCTCATGCAGCAGCGAAAAGCGCTCATTCCTGTGTGGATGAAAGCGATTCTTCATGCAGAAATACCGAATATTGAAATCAAATCGTAACGGATTATATGTTGTTATTACGTGAGTACTACTATGAATTATATAAAGATACTGTCATTTGTCGCCTCCGCGGCACTACTGATTTCCTCCTGCGCGCCGAAGCCGCGGACATTCGACGCATCCGGCGCTTTTGAGGCAGAGGAGACGATCATTTCCTCGGAAGCAAGCGGGATTCTCCGGCAATTTAGCGTGACCGAAGGGCAAACGCTCGAAGCCGGTCAGCGCATCGGATATGTCGATAGCGTGCAATTATTCCTCAGAAAAAAGCAACTCTCTACCCAAATCAGCGCGCTTCTGAGCAAAAAACCCAATATCGCCGTGCAAATTGCGACGCTCCAAGAACAATTACGCACAGCCGAAAATGAAAAGAATCGGTTCGTGAATCTCGCAAAAGCAGGCGTGGCGACCGGCAAACAGGTCGATGACCTCAATGCAAGTATCGAAGTCATTAAAAAACAACTCCTTGCGCAGCAATCATCGCTCGAAATCACCTCCGACGGCATGACCAAAGAAACCCTTCCGCTCCACGTACAAATCGAGCAGCTTGACGACCAGCTCAGCAAATGCACGCTCACCAACCCGATTCATGGCACCGTGCTCGCTAAATACGCCGAAGCCAATGAAATGACCTCGCCCGGCAAAGCTCTCTATAAAATTGCCGACCTCTCGGATATTATTCTCAGAGTCTATATTTCAGGGAATCAACTTGCGAATGTGAAACTAAATCAACAGGTTAGTGTGAATACCGACGACGGGAAAGGCGGCATGAAATCAACCCGCGGCACCATTACCTGGATCAATGACAAAGCAGAATTTACGCCGAAAACCATCCAAACCAAGGACGAACGCGCCAATATGGTCTATGCGGTAAAAGTACGGGTCAAGAATGACGGGTTCTACAAAATCGGCATGTACGGCGAAATTAACCTCCAGTAAATTATGATAGATGTAGCACTTCATAGCATCCGGAAAACCTATAACAAAGGCGCGATCGTCGCAGTCGATGATGTGTCGTTTGAGGTGGAAAAGGGCGAACTCTTCGGGCTGATTGGTCCGGACGGCGCCGGCAAGACGAGTATATTCCGCGTGCTGACGACCTTGCTCCTGCCGGACGGCGGCACGGCATCGGTCGGCGGCTACGATGTGGTGAAGCAGTACAAAAATATCCGCCAAAGTGTGGGCTATATGCCGGGGAAATTCTCGCTCTATCAGGACTTATCAGTCGAAGAAAATCTCGAATTCTTCGCCACGGTATTTGGCACAACTATCAAGGAAAATTATGACTTAATACGTGACATCTATGTGCAGATCGAACCCTTTAAAACGCGCCGCGCCGGCAAACTCTCCGGAGGAATGAAACAGAAATTAGCACTCTGCTGCGCCTTAATTCACCGTCCGACAGTGCTCTTTCTCGATGAACCTACCACGGGCGTCGATACTGTATCGCGGAAGGAGTTTTGGGAAATGCTCAAGCGCCTGAAACAGCAGGGAATTACCATCCTCGTGTCCACACCGTACATGGACGAAGCCACTCTCTGCGAACGTATCGCGCTCATACAAAATGGCCGTATCATGTCCATCGACACGCCGGACGCTATCACCCTGCAGTATCCTGAGCGTCTCCTTGCGATTAAGTCTGACGCTATGAGTCAACTTCTAAACGACTTACGGCAGTCTGAGCTTGTGAACAGCTGCAATGCATTCGGGGAATTCCACCATATTTCCCTCACGCGGGGTGATGACCCGGGAGCGCAGGCGGAACTCTTGCAGTATCTTTCCAAACATCACCATACCAATGTGGCCATACAGCCGATTACACCTACCATCGAAGACTGTTTTATTCAATTAATGAATCAATAACCCCATGATTACGCAGGAAATAGTCATATCGGCACGCAATCTGACGAAGCGCTTTGGTGACTTTATTGCCACCAATGATATCTCGTTTGATGTCTATGCGGGCGAGATATTTGGTTTTCTCGGGGCAAACGGCGCCGGCAAAACTACTGCCATGAAAATGCTCTGCGGACTCTCCATCCCATCATCGGGAACGGCGACGATTGCAGGGTATGATGTCTATTCGCAAACCGATGATATCAAACGAAATATCGGATATATGAGCCAGAAATTTTCGCTCTATGAGGACCTCACCGTTCGTGAAAATATTACCTTTTTCGGTGGAATTTACGGGCTGAGCGACAAGCAGCTCACGGAAAAGAGCGACCATTTACTCGAAACGCTCGGACTCGAGAGTCAGGCGAAGAAATTAGTAGGTTCATTACCCTTGGGATGGAAGCAGAAATTGGCGTTCTCGATTGCGATTATTCATGAACCGAAAATAGTGTTTTTGGATGAACCCACCGGTGGTGTCGATCCGGTAACGCGCCGGCAATTCTGGGACTTAATTTATGCTGCCTCGGATCGTGGAATTACCATATTCGTTACCACGCACTACATGGATGAGGCCGAATACTGCAATCGGATATCGATGATGGTCGATGGCGTGGTGAAAGCGCTCGACACGCCGACGAATTTAAAACGCCGGTATGCGGCTGCCTCGATGGATGAGGTATTTTTCGAACTCGCCCGCGGCGCTCAGCGCAAAGGAGACTAGTATGAAGCAGTTTTTTACGTTTATCAGGAAAGAATTTTACCATGTATTCCGTGATCCGAAAACTCTGTTACTCCTTTTCGGAATGCCAATTGCACAGATTGTACTGTTCGGTTTTGCCCTCACGAACGAGATCAAAAATACCAATATTCTTATCTGTGATTACGCCCATGACGCCGCCTCGCAGCGTATTATCGAAAAGCTCGAAGCGAGCAAGAGTTTTGACATCGAGCGCGTGCTGCAACGTCAGCAGGACATAGAGTCGTCCTTCAAACAAGGTACCGTCAAGCTTGCGATTATTTTTCCGGTGAATTTCAATAATGACCTTCTCCATCTGAATAAAGCGCAAGTGCAAATCATCGCCGATGCCTCCGACCCCAATACCGCATCGACCCTCACGAATTATGCGTCGAATATCATCATGGACTATC
>JBPOHH010000228.1:0-6863 GCA_052035765.1 Bacteroidota bacterium | reverse complement strand
GACTCTTCGCCACATATTCCTTTACATCAAATTTTGAGGCGCAGCCATTGGCGTTCATGTAGCGAACTTTGCCATAGACCGGTCGGTCGAACCATGCGCGGTCGTGTACGCCGCCTATGCTCCAGGCGATGCCGGTGTAGCCGGCGGAATCGCGGCCGTCGAGCTCGTATTTGTCATTGAGTGTGATACTTATGGCGAGTGCTTCTTCGGGTGTGCGGGTCCATTCGAGGATTTTTTTTGCCCAGTACATGCGCATATAGCCGTGCATTTTTCCGGTGGTGGTGAGTTCTGTTTGGGCTGCATTCCAGAGTGTGTCATGTGTTTTTGCATGTTCGAATTCTTCAAGCGAATACACATATTCCCTCGGGTCGGCGCGGTGCTCGTCGAGGGATTTTTTCGCCCAATTCGGGAAGCCGTCGAAGGTGTCGTAGTGGGGATTGTAGAAGCAGAAGTTATCGGAGAGTTCGCGTCGAACGATTAATTCTTCCAAAAAATCATCCTTTGCCGCCTGCTGAACATTCGCCGCTGATACTTCTAATGCAACGCGCTGCGCTGCAATCTGCCCAAAATGCAGGTACGGCGAGAGATTGCTCTGCGCGCCGGCATTGGGGTCATTACGCCGCTCGTGATAGATGTTTAGTGCTTGATGAATAAAGCGTTCCAATTGCTGCTTGGCTGCCGTTTCACCCGGCGTGAGCCAGTCAATTTCTCCGACCGATGTATCGACTGTCAAGCTCTGCCATACCTGCTCCCAATCGGTGGCTTGGTGGTGCTGCCAGAGTGTGGGCTGTGTTTGAAGAGCCGGAAATTCCTCCAAAAACTCCGGCAACAGGCGATGAATTTTCGGGCGAATAGTATACGCGCCGAATTCTACTTTTTGCGACGCAAGTCGGCACGGAACGATATTGTGCGCATCGACTTCCGTCAGCGGTACACTCAGGCGTGAGGCGAGATTTTTTTTCCAGATACGTTTAATTTTCAAACTGTCGAAGTCACAGATAACATGTGCAATATCATAGTCTTGCACAAATTCCGGCAACACCTCATCCGCCGTGCCCGAGAGCAGGCGGAAGGAGATATTTTTCATCTCAAGAGTACGTTCGAGCTCCTGCAAACCTCGGAGCATGAAGCCGTATTGCCGCATTGTCGCGCCCAGAAATCCGGGAGAGAGGCAGAAAGCGACGATGAGGGGAAGGTTATTTTGGAGTGCAATTTCCTGCGCGTGCAGTAATGCCCAATTATCATTGGCGCGTTGGTCGCGGCTCATCCAATAGAGCACGGCGCTGCGGCGGCTGCATAGAGGAGAAGTGCCGGTGGTCGGCAGACTCGTCAGACGTTCGGGGCGAACTACTATCTTGTGTTCTATCAACGGGTTATTACGTATAAAATGAGTAAGAAGAAGCGATTATTCGATCGTGAGACGGATAATATCATCCTGAACTTTCATCAGATAGTTCGAATTTGTTTGGTGAACATACTGTCGTAATTCGTCAAGGGTTGGGTAATCACCCGTGCCATTGAACAGCCGGGCATCGTCGATAAGCATCACATGGCGGAGGTGATTATGCTTGAAAATTGCGTCTAATTCTTCATAGATCGGGCAGTTTTTCTCGCCTTGAGCGGTAATTCCCCAGGAGTAATGTCCGTCGAGCCAGAAGAGGGTACGTTCGTGGAGTGTCGGCACTACATCGTAGAGTACTTTACCGCTATCTCCTTGAATCATCGTGATATGCGGAAATTCGGCAAAACGCTTGACGGCGTTTTTCCATAATTCCACGGACAGCTCGATGCTGTAGAGCTTCGTAAATTTATCTTTCAGCGCCCAGATTGTATTGCCGAGGTAGGTGCCGGTTTCGACGAGAATTTTGCAGTCGTACTGCTTCTGATACCCGGCCAGAATTTGATGTTTGATCGGGTCCGGCGGAGGAGCAGGACGTCCGTTTGCTTCCCATTTTTGAACGGCTGCACGGTCATTATAGGCGCTGTATGCGACCCGTATGCGGCGTTGCGGCTCGACCGGCAGGAGTCCGACGATTGATTTGACGATTTTTTTGAGCATTCTAATCCTAGTATGAGAGTCAGAGTTATATTTTCTCCTCAAAATTACTGCATTACAGAATTGTGGGAAAGGAATTTCACTTCGCCCGCTACAATTCTTGAAGAAATATACCTGTGGCTTCCTCCGCCGGTTACCGGACTTCCGCTATCCGAAGCTCTCCCGGCAACAGTTGATAACCTCTGTATTTTTAAGATAGTTTTTCCTGATGACGTTCGCACCGTTCTTCGGTTGACTACGCTCTTGTGCAGAACACCGAATCATGAAATCGCAACAAATTTTCCTGCTTTTTTCCATTCTCTGCGATTCGCCGTTTCAAGTCTGCATAAAACCCGTATTTTTGCCCTCATAACTGTGAATTTGACAGTATCATAATTCCATAGTATGGTGGCTAATACAACGGTATTATGACAATTGACTTCATCGATCAATTCACATTCCATCTGCCGTCTATTCCGATGTACTGCCTGCTCCAAGAACGTGCTGAAAAATTCATCGCATCTGAGGGAAGGGCTTCATCTTCTGTGAAAACATGTTTTTAGAACAAACATCTTCCATTATAGAATAATTCTACTACCCATGACATACGAAGACCAGCAAGACGTGCTCCGGCAAGCTACCGAGCAAATGACGATTGGCAATTACAGTGAAGCAGAGCAGCTTGCCAATACTATTGTGGCAGCTACTGATCCTACCGTCGAGCATCATACCTCTGCCTTGCTCATCATCGCCGATTCAGCCCGCATGCAAGGCAATCTTGAAATTGCATTTTCAATTGCAGAAAACGCGCTCGAGCTCTCGGAGATCCATAATCATCTTGTCAGTAAAGCACAGGCATGGCAAATTCTTGGCATGGTCTTCTGGCCGCAGGGTTCGTATGATAAAGCACTCGAATACCTCGGCAAAGCTCACGCCGCCCACGAGACACTCGGCGATACCTCCGGCGCTGCACGCGATACGATGAATATTGGTATTGTCTATGCTTCCATCGGCTCCTACGACAAAGCCCTCGACTTCCTCGGCAAAGCGCTCGAAGTCTATGAAGCCATGGAAGAAAAATCCGGCATCGCCCGCGTTACCGGTAATATCGGCGGCGTTTATGCGCGACTCGGCTCCTATGACAAAGCACTCGAATATTTCGGTATCGCGCTCTCGGTGCATGAAGAATTAGGTGAAAAATCCTTGGTCGCACGGATTATGGGTAATATAGGTCTCGTCTATGACTCGCTTGAATCCTATGACCTCGCCCTCGAATATCACGGCAAGGCACTCATGGTCCACGAAGAGCTCGGCGCGAAGTCCGCAGCGGCGCTCGTCACCGGGAATATCGGCAGCGTCTATGCGCAGCTCGGCTTCTATGACAAAGCTCTCTACAACTTCGGCAAAGCACTCGCTGCCCACGACGAGCTCGGCGAAAAATCCTCGGTCGCCCTCGTGATGGCAAATATGGGCGAGCTCTACGCAACCCGGGATTATGACGGGTATGATGTCGCAAAAGCCGAAGAATATATGTTTAAAGCCGTTACCGTGTGCGAGGAAATTGGTTCGAAACAAATACTCTACAACGTACATAAGTCCCTTGCAGACCTCTACAAAGCTGAAAAACGCTGGGAGAATTTCGCGATTCATTTCGAGAAATTCTATGAAATTGAGAAGGAAGTGCAGAGCGAGGAAACGAAGAAGCTGTCGATTAAAATAGCGTTTGAACGGAAAGTCGCCGAACAGGAAAACCGCATCGCCATCGAGCAGGCACGGTATGAGGAAATCACCAAACAAAAGCATATTCTCGAAGAACAAGCCGTGAAAATCCAGCTTGCCAATACGGAGCTGCATGAGAAAAACCTCGAACTCTACACGACCAACATGCGCCTCGAAGAAGCCAATAATTTCAAGATGAAAATTTTGGGAATCGCCTCGCATGACCTTAAGAATCCTATCACGGCATTGAACCTCTATGTTCAATTCCTTAAAAATTACACTGCTACCATCCCCGACGTTGCTCAGATCTTGGAGTCCATTACCGCCTCCTCCAAGCGGATGCTCGATATTGTGGTCAATCTCATCGACGTGGCAGCCCGCGAACTCGGACAAATTAAGCTGCAGTTTAATTCTCTCGACCTCGCCGCCATTACCGCCGACGTGATTGCCGATTATCTGCCACGGACGACGGCCAAGAAACAAACGATTAGTTTTCAGTTTGACAACGACTGCAGGGTCGAAGCCGACGAACAGCGCCTGCATCAGGTTCTTGATAATTTAATCAGTAATGCTGTCAAATACTCCGAACACGGCAAAGAAATCAAGGTCATGGTCAAGAAAAACGAAAAGACGGTCACTATCGCCGTCATCGACCAGGGACTCGGACTCAGCGATGATGATAAACGCCTGCTCTTTCGTGACTTCCAGAAATTATCCGCCCGACCGACCGGCGGGGAAGGTTCGACCGGACTCGGACTCTCGGTCATCAAGCATCTCATCGAACTCCACAGCGGCAGAGTATGGGCAGAGAGCGAAGGCAAGGGCAAGGGCAGCAGCTTTTTTATTGAATTACCAATCAGCCAAAAGTAGGCATAAGTGGTCAGTTCCTACGTTGAATACTGTTTCCTTTTGTAATAAAAAGTAATTTTCGATGGTATGCAGCATCACAACGCCGCTCGTAAAGACGCACCCTCGTGCGTCTTTACATTTTGAGCCACGCCGTGAGCTGACGTATGATTCTACAACAACGCCGATGGTACATCAAGCATGAATTGAATAGCCGTTACATGACATCCTTCTCCGGTAGAGAGGCCTTCTTCTATGACCACACATGAGCTCCAAGCCATTACATATCAGGCAGATAAAGGATACCTCACCGGCAATTACCGACAAGCCGACCCGATAGAACAAGACGCTCTCATCGCCCTTCAACTCCCCACCGACTCTATAGCTCACCGCATTCGAATCATCTATGCTGCATTCTTTTACTATGCTGCTTCCCTGCTGCAGCTACGACGCGCCATGCCCGTATCGTCCGCGCCGCCCCACCACTGCAAGCGAGACAAGCCGGCAAACAACAGCAATTGCACAATGAAAATCTATGTAGTGGAGAATATATGAATACCGAACAGATAGCGGCCGAGATTGTACGGCTGGAACAGGAAATACTCAATCTCCGGCAACCGGAACTAATTGAAAAGGATGCGCTTGCATTGCTTGCGGTGATACATCAGCATCCAGATATTTTGCCGGAGGAGGAAGTCTATCGGGTACATTTTATCCACTCGCAGGCACTCTGGCTGCAGGGCAATAATCAGCCCGCACTCGATATCGCACTCCGCATCCTCGCATGGGCACAGGGTGTTCGTAATATCCAGTTCCAGGTCCGTGCATACGCACATTGCGGCGCATTGTATAGGAATTTGGGTGAATTTCAGCAATCGGAAGACTCCTATACCACCGCGCTCGAGATAAGCAATCAATCAGAATATAAGGACTTACTCTCGGCTGTCATGGGGGGCTTCGGTCAATTATACAGAGCCATGCACCTCTACGAAAAAGCTATCGAGTATCTCCTGTCTGCCCTTGAGCTCGCAGAACTCAACGGTGCAAGCAGACGGGCAGTATCGTGGAGTGGCATTCTTGGGCTGACCTACGATGATATCGGTCAGTATCAGCAGGCAATTCAGTACTACAAAAAGGCGATTGAGATCAGCGAAGAACATCATTATACCGGCAGTATCGCCACGTGGAGTGGCAACGTAGGCGTGTCTTACATGAATATCTCAGACTATGTACAAGCGCTGCATTATTATCAAAAAGCTCTTCATATCAATGAAGAAATGGGCAGCACCGACAGCATCGCCATCAATATCGGCAATATCGGCAATGTGTATTTTTGTTTGGGTGAATACGAATCGGCTTTGGAATACTTCCACCGCGCATTAGCCCTCTACGAACGTGAAGAGTACCTTCAGGGCATTGCCGATTGCACGGGAAATATCGGGAATGTATATGTACAGATCAAAGAGTATGAGCGCGCCGTAGAGTATTACAACCGGAATATCGCCATTAATAAGCAGATCGGATACCGGCATGGAATTGCCAATAATACCGGTAATTTAGGTTCGGCTTACACGCAAATGGGCGAATTCACCGCTGCTCTCGAACACCTCACCGCAGCACTCACGCTCCATCAGGAAATGGGCTATAAACACGGCACCGCACTCTGGTACGGCGCCATCGGCACGGTCTATGCGCATCAGGAATTTGAGGGCTATGACCCCGCAATTGCCGCCGAATATCTTCTCAAAGCACTCGCTCTTTGCCAGGAAGAAGGAATACGCAAAGATGAGTATGAATTCCACAAATCTCTTTCCGAACTCTACCGGCAGATGGGTCAGTGGCAGGAGTTTGCCGAACACTACAAATCCTACCGCGATATCGAGCATGAAGTAATTACCACCGAATCCCGGAAGCAGGCAGCGCAGATGGACTATGAGCGCAAGGTAGCCGAACGGGACAAACAAATGGCCATCGAGCGCGCTGAAACCCGCGCACGCCTTGACGAACAGGAAAAGCTCATCCTCAATATTCTTCCCCACTCGATCGCCGAGCGGCTGCTGCGCAAGGAAACGTTGATTGTCGATCAGTATGAGGGAGTGAGTATTCTCTTTATGGATCTCGTTAATTTCACCCGAATTGCGACGCTTGCGCCGCCGAAACAGTTGATTTATCTGTTGAATACCATCTTTTCGACAGCCGATACCATTACCCGTCATCACGGATTGGAAAAAATTAAAACCATTGGGGATGCTTATATGGCGGT
>JBPOHH010000013.1:0-6061 GCA_052035765.1 Bacteroidota bacterium | reverse complement strand
CCACGGGGAGTGACTTCCCATAATAGGAATTGAGTGCTTCACTGCGGCCAATCGATCGTATAAATGCTCCAGTTTTGAGTGAATAGACCAAATTCGAATTGCGCAAAACATCGATAGTCCAGAGAGTAGAATCCTTGAAATTTATGTACGGAGATTGCGCCTGCCCCAAGACCCCTTTTTCAGAACGTTCTAACGCTACGCCCGGAATATCTTTGTAAGAAAAGGTGGTGAGTATCCTTGGAAAGAGCTTTTCCAAGCGTTCATCATACTTAAAATCGGGAAATGTGTAGAGTACATCATCCATTGAATTCAGAACAACGACACTCGGGTATGTTTGGATTTGATATCGGGCAGCAATTTCGGATGAATCCCAGACAGCAGAATCGACAGAAATATTCTGCTTGTAAAGAAATACATCATCTTTTCTCAGGGAATGAACGACGGCGATAACCTGTGAGTTCGGGAGATTGCTCAGTTCTGTTAAATCAGAATTTACCCGCCGAATTTCACATGTAACACAATTATCAAGATTAATAAAATAGAGAATGGTGAAGGAGGGATTCTTTACAGAGGAAGTACCGGCTGCAGTCTCAGGAGCATGCTGAGCCGATACAGCACCAAAACCAAGAAACAAAAACAAGAGTAGTAGGAGTATCTTCATAGAGTTAAGAAAAGGGTGGAAAAACAATATCACCTACTGCAAATATACAATATTCATCAAAATGTGCGAGGAGATGGATGGTAAAAAGTACATCAGGCACATGTTCATTGGGGATAAGGACCTGATGTGTGTTGTTTTCGGTGGGTTTACGTCGATTTTTGGTATTATTATCGCCTATCCACGCCAAACAGGAGTCCCGTCAGTGGCAGGCAGCTGCTGTCGGGCATACTCTTCACCGCACCACGGGCATCAGCGAAACATAATTATCAGCACCATTGGACACGCGGAGGAGATAGACGCCATTGGGGATGTCTTCTGCTTCGACTTCTATAGTACCATGACCTGTAGCCCAGTCAATGTGCGCTTTGGGCGTTAGGTCGCGGACTTCACTGCCGAGTAACGAATACAGACCAACTTGCAATGATGAACGATACGTAGGGTCGGCAAATACCTGCACCCGGGATCGACCGGCAACAGGATTAGGAGTAATAGAAAATATCCAGGTATGCGCAAGTCCTTCGACTGCATTGGTCTCTTGAACATCATTCGCTTCACCAGTATAGACTACCACGCCCTCGGCAAGCGTACCAACCCAGACTTGTCCCTTGCCATCGACGGCGAGTCCATATTCAAGAAGGGTAATTGTTCCTTTGTCGTAATCCCTGCCGGGCGGCAATTGCATCTTTTTCCATTTCTTGGTGGTGGTGTCGTACTTGGCGAGGTAGTCGCGCCGGAAGGTCATCCATAAATTGCCCTTTGCATCCTCAGCTGCACATTTACGAAAGAGAGTAAGCCCTGCATCTTCAGGTCTTACATTGGGAATATCTTTTTTGTAATATACTTTCCAAGTAGAATCCTGTGGGTTAAAACTGATAATATAGTCAAGCTGGGCATTAAGCCATATTTTCCCGTCACGGGTTATCTGAATACGACCGGCATATTTCAAAGAAATTACATCGTTGCCGATGCGGAGGGTATCGAACAATGTTCTAGAATTGGTTTTAGGGTCATAGCGGACAACGCCTTCAAATGCAGTATACCACAAGCAACCATTTTTCTCAACCTCGAATGATGTACCACCAGATGCTGCAATTCCATAAATGGGGAATTCTTTCTCACTTAAGATGGTATATTTCGTCCATTTTCCATCTTTAAAATGGGATATACCTGCTGCATTAGACATACCGGCTACCCAAATACCACCACTGCTATCAATTGCGAGCCCTTCTATTTCATGATAATAGGAAGTGCTTGGCTGAGCGCTTGAGTCATACGCCCACAATCTACCGAGATAGTGCTGCGTGATTTTCCGCAGTTTTGTGTCGTAATACTTCAACCCATATCCTGTGGCTATCCATAAATTATCTAGTGAGTCTTTCAGCATATTAATGATGCCGCCACGCATAAACTCCGTCGTATCAAGGGTATATTTTCTCCATAGTCCATTATCTAAATGGAATATTCCACGTTGGAATCCAGCAATTACTTCACCTGTTTGCAGAATTTGGATAGACTTCGCAAAGGAACGCACGTCGTTACTATCTTTTGGATCAAATGCCTTATCATATTGTAGCCACTGAGCGTTGCTTGTGGTAGAGAGGGCGGCTATACAGAGAAGAAGGAGGAGAAGTAATTTCATAAATAGCAGAGAAAACGGTACGATAAAAATTATGGACGACACATAGAAATGGTTGTGTTGAAAGCAAAATTGCAAAAAAATAGGGTGATGGCATAATGAGGAGGGAAGTTCAATCCAGCACCATCACCGCACGCCCTCTTCACCGCACCACGGGCATCAGCGAAACATAATTATCAGCACCATTGGATACGCGGAGGAGATAGACGCCATTGGGGATGTCTCGAACATCAAAATCCAACGTGCCGTATCCTGTAGCCCAATTCATTTGCACGGCCGAAGTAAGATTAGAGATTTCACTTCCGAGGATAGAATAGAGCCCTACCTGCAAGGAAGCTCGAAGCGATGGATCGGAAAATATCTGTACCCGCGCTTGTGCTGTAACAGGATTGGGAGTAATGGGATAAATCCATGCACGGATGAGTTTTTCGTCCACTGTTGGTGCTTCAATTGTACTGCTTGCTTCACCTGTATAGACTACCACGCCCTCGGCAAATGTACCCACCCATACTTGTCCATACTTATCAACGGCAAGTCCTCCATCTATCAAGGTTCTGGTGCCCATATCATAATATCTGCCGTTAGGTAATTGTATTTTTTTCCATTTCTTGGTGGTGGTGTCGAATTTAGCGAGGTAATCACGTCGGAAGGTCATCCATAAATTGCCTTTTGCGTCCTCGGCTACTGCCTGGCGATAGAGTGTTTGTGTTTTATCTTCGTCGCGGATGATCGGAATATCATTTTTGTGATAGACAGTCCACACTGAATCTTTGGGCGTAAAACTCAGAATATAATCTGTCTGTGCATTGAGCCATACTTTACCATCGCGGGTGATTTGAATCTTTCCGGCAGATTTCAGAGAAATAACATAATTGCCAATACGCAAGGTATCAAAGAATGTACGAGTATTGGTTGTTGGATCAAATCGTCCAATCCCTTCGTTTGCAGTGTACCAGAGGCATCCGCTTTTCTCAACTTCCAACGAAGTAAATGCCTGATCTCCTGCAATTCCATATTTTGAATAATCTAGAAAACTTGCTACCGGATATCTAGTCCACACACCATCTTTAAAACGAGCTAGGTCAAATCCATTCGAATATCCCGAAAGCCAGAGTCCACCGGTGCTGTCGATTGCTATGGAGCGAACTTCATGATAAAACTGAGAAGTCGGAATTTTATTCGAATCTCGTGCCCATTCCGTACCCATATACTGCTTTGTCATTTTTCGTAGCTTGGTGTCATAATATTTCAAACCGTATCCTGTCGCCACCCATAAATTATCTGATGAGTCTTTTATCATAGATAATAAGGATCCACGCATAAACTCGGTAGAATCGGTACTATAGTTTTCCCAAAGCCCTTTATTCCAATAAAAGATACCTTTATGAAATCCACTTATAACTTCACCGGACTTGAGGATAACAATAGATTTTGCAAATGAGCGAACGGTGTTGCTGTCTCTTGGATTGGCAGCTTTATCGTATTGTAGCCACTGAGAATTAGTATTGACTGAATAGAAGAGGAGGACAATGAAGAAGAGGAAGAAAATTTTCATAGGATTGGATAGGTTAATATTGAATGGAAACGGACATCGAAATTTAACTGATTCGATGTCCGCATCCGTTGTAATTCTTTACTGTGACTATAAATATAGCATTGAATATGACTTATTTACATTCAAGCACACACGGAAGAGTAATATTCCCATAGCCATTAGGTCCAAGAGGAATATATACAGTTGCCGGACAAGTTGCTCCATTATTTATACGGCTTATGATTGTTTCTTTGAGAACAACATCGCCGTTAGGAAGTGTTTCCCAGCATAATCTCCAGCCCTCTTCACAACGGCCTTCATTACCATCCCCGCAGGGAGTACGAAGTGTAGCATTCCCATTAAAGTACGAGGTAGAATAGCAGCTTGCACTTAGAATACGATAGATAGTATTGCTTAATTGTTGTTCACCATTTGGCCCGGTACAAGGCGGAATTATTGGTGTAAAAGGTGCACCAGTGCCACTTGCTGTGGTCGTCCAAGGGTGTAAATCTCGGATTATTTTTCTCGACGCATCTCTTACAACATCATTAATATTCCATATTCCAGAGCATCCCGGTCCTGCCCACTGAGCACCAATGTAAATCTCCACTTCCCCGCCATTCCAAGGGGTTACACGCCAGCAGTATTCAAAAAACATAAAACAGCCGCTACCGGCAGGACTTTCGACTTGATCGATAAACGGTCCAATAAACGGTACACCCGGATAATCATTCGGCGCGGGTGTGGGGCATTGAGCTGAGATATTCGATATTCTGATTGTAAACGACAAGAGCACAACAAAACCGAAAAGAATAAGTTTTTTCATACGATATTCTCCTTAAAGGAAATAAAACACATTGTTAATTGTGAAATATTCTTTCCCAACAGTTCTTTCCTGCCACTCTATTATAGTTCCAAACACCAGCACCAGCAGGAAAGCAAAAGTGCATGATTCAGACCACAACAAGTGAAAACAAGTGAAAAATAAATTTCGGATGCAAAACTACCACAATACGATACCGTTTGTCAATACCCAAAATCATCGGACAAAATCATCGGACATTTTCATCGTGAGCAGTTTATACATAGCTTTCATGCGGAGGAATGCCCCCCCCCCCCCACGCGCCCAAATTTTCATACGCCATTGATGCTTTAATGCTTCTCTATCATGGCTTTCTTGTAGCTGCTTACGGGCTTTTGCTGCCGAGATTCCAACCCGCTTAAGAAATACCCGATTAAATGTTTTTACGCATCCGAACCCACACTTTGAGCTGAGAATCATAAAATGTTCTCCTGTCTCTAAGTGTTCAAGAATCTTCTCCAAGCGTATTGCTTCAATAAGCGCGCTCGGCGATTGACAGTAAAATTTACAGGTTAGCTCTCGTAGTTGTGTACCGCAAATATTGAGTTTGTTTATCAGATGATTCACATCAAACTGTGGATTCCGGCATTGTTCATGAATAAATCGGAAAATATGGATCATGGAAAAAACTCCATAGAATTTGTAAAAACAGTGTATAAATGTTCAGTGAACCGGGCAGCATTCTGCACAGGCATATCTTTTCACCATGCAAAATAATTGAATAAAAGGTCGATTCCATGACAAAGTATGGTCATTTAGTTACATCAGTTTTTGGGGTGTATTGGGGCGATTTTTGGCGGTTGAAAACACCACTATTGAGGTTTTATGCGGGTTGGAGGGTTTTGGCAATTTGCGGAAAAAGGGGAAAAAGGGGGTGTTTAGTTACATTTTGATTTTGTATTCCTCTTCACAAATACTTCTTCAAAAATTCCCGAGTCATCGGGCTCTCGGGTTGCGAGAAAATCTTCTCCGGTGTGCCGATTTCTTCGATAGTGCCGTGATTGAGCACGGCGATGGTGTCGCTTACTTCGCGGGCAAAGCGCATTTCGTGGGTCACGACGAGCATTGTCATGCCTTCATCGGCGAGGTTTTTCATGACGGAGAGCACTTCATCGACTAATTGCGGGTCGAGCGCCGAGGTGGGTTCGTCAAAGAGCATCACTTGCGGTTCCATCGCAAGCGCGCGGGCAATCGCCACCCGCTGACTCTGTCCGCCCGAGAGCTGGGACGGGTAATGCGCACTTTTGTCGGCAAGGCCAACTTTTTCAAGCAGATGCATTGCCTTTTGATTAGCATCGGACTTGGATATATCCTTAATCAACATTGGTGCGGCGGTGATATTTTCAAGGGCAGTCAGGTGCGGGAACA
>JBPOHH010000698.1:0-2594 GCA_052035765.1 Bacteroidota bacterium | reverse complement strand
GTCATGCTGAGCTTGTCGAAGCATCAAGCAAATGCCAAATTCTTAAGTTGGCAGCATTGACCGCAAGCTGTGGCTTGGAGTACGACCTGCCGAGAAACCTAATTATACCAAGTACTTAATCTTCCCAGTCCGCGATAAATACATTTGTATCTCCGGGCTTGGCATTATTGCGATTAGAACAAAAAACGATTTTTTTACCATCGCGGGTAAACATCGGGAAGCCGTCGAATTCATCATAATACGTGATACGTTCGAGACCTGTACCGTCTATATTTATCATATACATATCAAAATTCCGCCCTTTGGGGTCACCCACATTGGAGGCAAAAATGATACGCTTACCGTCGGGATGAAAAAAGGGAGCAAAATTCGCTTTGCCATTATTGGTAATTTGAACTTGATTGCTGCCGTCGGCATCCATGACGAAAATTTCTAAGTATTTGGGACGTATGAGGTTTTCTTTGAGGAGTGCTTGATACTCTTCAAGCGCTTTTCCCGTCGGACGCGAGGCGCGGACGACGATTTTTTTGCCGTCAAGACTAAAGAAGGCGCCGCCGTCATAACCGGGAAGATTGGTGAGCTGCTTGACGTCCGAACCGTCTAATTTGGACGAGTAGAGTTCGATATCACCGGTGCGAAGGGACGTAAAGACGATCCTATCGCCGACAGGAGAAACAGTTGCCTCGGCGTCATAATTTTTCTCAGATGTTAACTGCTTGATTATTTTACCGGTTGAAGAGTCGGCGACGACCACGTCATACGACGGGTAGAGCGGCCAGACATATCCTTTGGAATTATCGGGTGGAGGCGGGCATTCATCACTAGCGAGTGCGGTCGTTGCGTACAATACCGTTCCATCAGGCAGATAGTAGCTGCACGTCGTGCGCCCTTTGCCCGATGAAATACGTTTTTTATTCGCCCCATCGATAGTCATTGTATAAATTTGATCACAATTGTCGCCTTCCTGGCGGGATTGATAGGAAAGCATGGTATCATCAAAGGAGAAATACGCCTCGGCATTTTCACCGCCAAAGGTGAGCTGACGGATATTTTTGAAATGCTTTTCGCGAGCGTCGTATTTGTCGGCAGGAAGCGGAACGGAGGTCTGAGCGAACGTCATTTGGGGTATCACGCACAATGCCAGCATGGCAACGAGCGCCCTGCCCGATGAATGGAAGATAGTCATAGTATTGAAATTATAATGCCGAAGGTCATTTCTGCTAACGCCCAATCCACCGACATACCGCGAGGAGCTTTTGGGAAAAGCCAACGGTATACCGGACTCAAGCAAGTGTTGCTGCGGACACTTACGGAGCGTAAAGAGAAATCATTGATTGATATACTAAAGGAGCTGCAAATCCTATAACTGCGAAATTACGGTAAAACTCTTGCTGTGGCAATAAAAAAGTTGTATCCTGCGATTATTCTTCAAAAAAACACCACACCGACACGTTGCCGATTGATTTTCGAATCTATGGCAATAACGAATTGTCTTCCTCCGACATCATCACACGGCACGACCGGGGCGAAGGTTCTTCGCCCCAATTGATGCACGATTAGTTCCGCATGCGCTGTCAGACTTCCTGATTTTACTCATAAAAAATACGTCTGCGGAGTGCGATTTGCTCCGATGTAGCATTCGGAAGTTCTTTGAGATAAAAGCGTTCCTTACGTTCACTCATCGCCGGACTACCCTTGACGCTAACTTCTGCGCCGGCGCGGAGTACGGTGAGCTCGACTTCCGAACCGTCTTGCGGGCGCATCATTGTCATCCAGAATCCTTCCTGATTTTCCTCCTGATCGAGACTTTTTTGGTTGAATTTGATGAGTGTATCACCGGCTTGCAGCTTGAGGAGATAGGTTGAGTCCACGTCCTCAACATACAAGCGCTGTGAGGTTTGATCTATATTTAGCTTTATCTTCCCAAATCCGAACGCTTGTATGGTTTTCATCGGTGAGAATTCCCAACCGATTTTTGCGAAATAATCCTGATAATTAAGTGGTTCTTTTCCAATCACCAAAGAGTCAAAAAACGGTTTCATTTCCGGTGAGGTCGCCGCATAAATCACATCAAAGAGTTCATCATCCTTGAATGGCTTTTCGGTGCCGAATTTCTTGGTCAGCAGATTCACGAGTCCAAGCAAATCAAGCTTGCCTCCGGTCAATTCATGCAGGCGAATATCGAGCATCAGCCCCACAAGCGCACCTTTTTCGTAGATAATGGGATAGATTTTCTGCCATTCGGGTTCGAGCACGCGCGTGCTGAGTTCGGTCAGCGATACCGGCTTAAACGACATAAACCCTTGCGTAAAAATCTTTTGGCGGAAAATTGCCAGCGCTTCTTTCTCCGTCACAAGCGTATCATGGATCTGAGCGAGCGTCGCGAAATATTCCGTCACACCTTCATAGAGCCACAAATGCTTTGACATTTTCGGATTACGGAAGTCGAAGTCGCCAATTTCCTCGCTGTGCAGGTGAAGAGGTACTAATATATGGAGGAATTCATGGGATGCAGTGCGGTTGAGGTAAGCACGCACCTGATTGGTGTCATTATTTTCTGCCAGGAAGTACATCGAACAGTAATTATGTTCGAG
>JBPOHH010000636.1:0-2572 GCA_052035765.1 Bacteroidota bacterium | reverse complement strand
CCTCAGACTCGGCGCAGTGTGTGGCCTTATGCAAGGCAGATAATATCACGTTTCATGTAGTGTTAATGGGTGGCAGTCAAGCCGATGAACGTGGTATCATGACGACATTATTGGGAATTGCCTCCGCAACCGGTGGTATGGCGGTGACGAGCATTCGTACATCAGCCGAGGCGCGGAAATTTGCACTCGAATTACACCAAAAGATACAAGGCGGCGAGCCGTGTGAAATTACCTGGACGTCCGACTCCTCCTGCACGCGTGAACGCCGCGTATTTGTGACGATACCGGTCGTACCGGTGGACGCCGATGCTGTCTATATCGCGCCCGAAAATTCTTATATAGATCTTATACTTGACAAGACTTCCCTTTCTTTCGGAGCAATTCCACCCACCACCACAGCTCAGCAAACAGTAACAATCACAGCACGAAATTACCCTGTAAGCGTTAAGAAAATCACCTCTTCCGACCTGAGGTTCACGGTAACTAACTTCGGTGGCTCCGCGCCACCGTTTGTAGTGCAACCGGGCGACTCCCGCGTCCTCACTGTCCGATTTGCGCCCATTGATTCCGGCTATTCCTTCTCTGAAATCGTGATTTCTCATTCAGGATGCAGCAGTTCCGCTCTCCAGCTCTCGGGCGGATTCCCGCATAAACGCGCAAGTGTACCGTCGCTCAAGCTCATCACACCGAATGGCGGTGAAGACTACGGCGTCGGCGAGCGCCCAACGGTTGTATGGTCGGGAGTATTGCCGGAAGATACGGTGAGAATTGATATAAGTACTGATAATGGAGCAAGTTGGACGACCCTTGCTGAACGTGCCGCAGGGCTCTCGCAACCATGGCAAGTGCCCTATAGCGTGAGCGATAGCTGCCGTGCGAGGATTACCCAACTCCGTCCGACGAACTCCGCAATGACGACGGTGGTTTTTCCCAAAAGTATTTTGCCGCAGTGGAATAATAAGGGAGATCAACTCATGACCTTTGCCACGAATGACAATTCAGCCAAAGTCTGGTATTCCGAGTCGGGTCTGCCAATTACGACCTACAAAGCCAGCGGCAAGCTCACAAGAGTTTCGTGGAATCTCAATAAACGTTTGATTGCCTTGGAGTATGGCGGTAATTCGATCTCGATTTTTAATGACTCGACCGGTCAGAAAGTGATTACGAATTCTGGATTATTTGAAGCATGGAGTCCTGCAGGGGATAGAATCATCACCCGCGACGGTCGAATATTGGATGAGAATGCTTTCTTCATCCGTCGCCTCGAAGACCCGTTTGAAGACTATGGTGCAGATTCATTCCGCGTGTTCACAATGCACAAATGGAGTCCTGCACGGGCCAACATCATTGCTCTTCACAAAGGAGTAGCCGGCGGAGGAGACTCGCTTCGAATGTGGGATGTGTCCAATGAAAACTCCCAACCTGCCAAACTCATCAAGTCTGTTGGGGCGCATAATGGTCTGATCTATGCGTGTCAGTGGAGTCCGAGCGGTAATCGTATCGCCTCGATTGGCGGTGACTCTTCGGCTGTAATGTATAATTTTATCCTCAATATTCCCATGCGCTTAGCAGGACACACAGGCGATGTGCGGTCGCTCGCCTGGAGTGCAGGTGACCGGTATCTCGCCACCGGTAGCGCAGATAATTCTGCAAAAATATGGCATACCGGTAGCGGTGAAATCAAGACGACGGTCGTTCATTCTGCTTCTGTCAATGCCGTGGCGTTTAGTCCTGACGGCCGCCTCCTTGCCACCGGTGGAAGCGATGCAAGAGTTAAAATCTGGGAAGTCGAGACCGGTAAACAGCTTCGTGAACTCGTCGGGCATACCAATTCAATCGTCAGCGTTGGGTTCAGTCCCGAAGGCCGCAGACTCTACAGCACCGGCATCGACAGCACCGTGAGAATATGGGATGTTGATTCCTCGGAAATTCAACAGGTAATCTCTGAGAATGTCTGGAAAATCGAGCAACCGCAGCTTCAAACGAATGAAATAGATTTTCAGCAGGTGCAGTTCGGCAGTGCGAAGGATTCGGTCGTCAAAAACTTCGTTAAAAACACGGGCACCCGTCCTGTTCTCATCGACAGTATCCGCATTCAGGGAGGCAATCCGGAAGACTTCTCGGCGACGAATGGTTTTTCGGGATTCATGCTGCAGCCCGGCGAGAGCCGCACGGTCGAGGTACAATTCAAGCCCACGAAAGTCGGCAAGCGGAATTCCGCAGCGCAGGTTTTTGTCGGTGGATTTAGTTTCCCGATACTGCTCAGCGGCGAGGCAGTATTAACGGCTGAGGTGTTATCGGCGGATATCGACTTCCGCACCGTAGTTCTTGGCACGGCAAGAGATACGACGGTGAACGCAATTGTTAAAAATTCTAATACCTTACCTCTGACGGTGAGCTTCGCGCTTGCGCTCGACACGGCGCAGTTCAAAGTGCTCACGGGTGGTGGTATTGTGACGCTCGCGCCGGGTGAGTCCCGCACGATTTCGCTCAGATTCGCGCCAACCTCGATTGGCAAGACGAGCGCGCAGCTTGTGTGCTCATACAATGGCGCAGGGTCACCGGCGAAAAT
>JBPOHH010000150.1:0-1629 GCA_052035765.1 Bacteroidota bacterium | reverse complement strand
CGTCACATCTGCATAATGAATATTCATCCCACAAAAAGCGAGCACCTGATCAAAAATACTCTGCGAGTCGCGCATCGAACCGTCTGCTTTCTTGGCAATGGCAATCAGCGATTCTTCATCAATCGTGACTTGCTCTTTCTCGGAGATAAATTTAAGCTGACCGACGATACTTTCAATTTCCATTCTCCGAAAGTCAAATCGTTGGCAACGGCTGAGAATGGTCGCCGGCACTTTGTGAATTTCGGTCGTCGCAAATACAAACACGAGGTGCGGCGGCGGCTCTTCCAGCGTCTTGAGCAAGGCATTGAATGCCGAGGTCGAAAGCATGTGCACTTCATCGATGATCTACATTTTATAATTACCGGTGACAGGCGGGTATTTTGCATTCTCACGGAGCTTGCGCACATCTTCGACGCTGTTGTTGGACGCACCGTCGATTTCAATCACGTCAATCGAGCGTCCGCTCACCACATCAAGACCTGAGGCGCATTCGCCGCAGGGTTCGGCATTTTCCTGAGGATTCTGGCAATTAAGCGCTTTGGCGAGAATTCTAGCTGATGTCGTCTTGCCCACACCACGCGGACCGGTAAATAAATACGCATGGTGAACGCGTTTAGAAAGAATCGCATTACGGAGAGTCGTGGAAATATGATCTTGCCCGACGACGGCACCGAAATTCATCGGTCGCCACTTGCGGGCAGTGACTACAAAGGGTTCGGAAGTGTCATTTATTGCCATAATCAATCAGTATTGGTAGGTTATCCGGCATACAACCGACTTTCAAACTCAGAAAACGACACCGTGGAGAACGCAGATTTCCATTTTGTCGTAATTTTTACTGCAAAAATACTCACCTTTTGCCAACTTCACGCCTTTGCCCCATAGTATCATTCGTTAATTGAATCGAGAAATATTTGATTTTGACGTGGTAATTTGATAACTTTTCATTTATTTTACGAATCGATTCTACTGTTTTATTATACAATTCTACTATTTGGAGTAAATTTTGGCTCGAACCCTGAGTGTTTTATTCATTGGCGACATTGTCGGTAATCCCGGCATGAACGCCATTCGTACTTTTTTACCGTCGTTTATTGCGAAATATTCTGCTGACTGTGTCATTATCAACGGTGAAAATATCGTAAACGGAAAGGGCTTGACCGAAAAAGAAGCCAACGAACTCTTCTCGCTTGGCGCGCATGTAATTACAACCGGCAATCATGTCTGGGAAAATTGGCAGTCACGCCCGCTTCTTGCAAGTAATCCACTCGTCCTCAGGCCTATCAATTACCCGCCCGGCAATCCCGGTCGCGGTTCGGCAATTGCCAGTGTTCGTGACGGACTCAAAGTCGGCGTGCTCCAGCTTCAGGGGCGCACCTACATGTCGGCAATCGACTGTCCGTTCCGCGCTGCCGATGCTGCTCTGGCAAAACTCCAAGCGCAATGCAAAATGATTATCGTCGATTTCCATGCTGATGCCACGGCAGAAAAAATTGCCATGGGCTGGCACTTGGACGGCAAAGTAAGCGCTGTACTTGGTACACACACCCACGTTCAGACTGCCGACGCCCGCATCCTCCCGAATGGTACTGCCTATATTACGGACGTCGGTATGACCGGTCCGTACGA
>JBPOHH010000599.1:0-16358 GCA_052035765.1 Bacteroidota bacterium | reverse complement strand
TTCATACCTTGCCTCGGGATTATTCGTTATTTTTGCAGAAAATTAACCTGAAAATTACGCGATTTAGCGCAGATAGCGGCGCTTATGGAGCTTATTCCGTTATGAATATTTCGTTTTATACGCTTGGCTGCAAGCTCAATTATGCCGAGACTTCGACCCTGCGCGAACAGTTTGAGCAGGCCGGACACTCCATCGTCGAATTCGGCGAGCCGACCGATGCCGTCATCATCAACACCTGCACCGTTACCGAAAATGCCGATACCGAATGCCGGAAAATCATCCGCCGCGCCCTGCGCACTTCGCCCGATGCATTTGTCGGGGTAACAGGATGTTACGCTCAACTCCAACCCGAGGAAATCGCCACCATCGAAGGCGTTGATGCTGTCTTCGGCAGCAAAGAAAAGTTTGAAATTCAATCTATTTTTAAAGACTTCCGTAAAATTGACACGCCCCAAATCCATGTCTCCGACCTCTCGGATGTGGAGTTTACCGAAGCGCATTCTGCCGAAAATGATAGCCGGAGTCGGGCGTTTCTCAAGCTGCAGGATGGGTGTAATTATAACTGTTCGTTCTGCACGATCCCCCTTGCGCGAGGCGAAAGCCGAAGCATGGACTTCGCCACCATCTCGACGCGAATTGACGGACTCATCCGCTCGGGTTTTCGGGAAATTGTGCTCTCGGGAATTAATCTCGGTGACTACCGCGCTCCGTCGGGTGAGAAATTCATCGATATTCTTCGCACTATTGAAGAGCGCAAGCCCGCCGCGCGATTTAGAATATCGTCGATTGAGCCGAATTTACTGACGCCGGAAATCGTCGAACTCGTTGCAAATTCACAGCATATCGTTCCTCACTTCCATATCCCGCTCCAAAGCGGTTCGCCCGAAATCCTCCGCCTGATGCGCCGCCGCTACAAAGCCGAGAATTACGAAGCATTAATCATGAATATCAAGTCAACTATGCCCGACTGCTGCATCGGCGTAGATGTGATTGTGGGCTTTCCGGGGGAAACGGACGCGCATTTTGAGGAGACGTTTACGTTCCTACATCAATTACCCATCTCTTACTTACACGTTTTTACCTATTCCGAACGTGAAAATACGCCCGCAGCAGTGTACAGCGGAAAAGTACCGAATGCCAAGCGCAAGGAGCGGACGGCGCGCCTGCGAAATCTATCGGCGATGAAGAAAAGTGAATTTTACCGTTCGCAAGTCGGCAGCGATCGTACCGTACTCCCCGAGTCCTACAACCACGAAACCGGACTTTGGATCGGCTGGACGGAGAATTATGTTCGCGTAGAATTCCCGGCATCACCGTCGATTATCCAAGCGCCGGTGCGTGTGCGGCTTGTCGAATTTCTCGGCGATACCGTTCGAGCCGAACTCCTTGATCAGCCAATACTTGAAGACAGCCATACGCCGCATTATATTCCAATTTTACTCTAAGTGCTAGTGATGAGAACGTTGCTTCTACGGGTCGAATACGACGGAACAAATTTTGGCGGCTGGCAATTCCAGCTCAATGCGCCCACGATTCAGGGTGAACTCGAGAAAGCGTGGCGTATTCTCACGGGAATGGAAATGCGGATTGTCGGCGCGGGTCGTACCGACGCAGGCGTGCATGCCCGCGGTCAGGTGGCGCATCTTCGGCTGCCCGATGATTTTAAAATTCCCGACCACAAAATCGCGCTTGCGATCAATTCCCGCTTGCCGAAGTCTATCCGCATTGCTGCCGCGCAGGTGACCGAGCGTCCGATTCAGGCACGTTTTGACGCCATTTCCCGCGAGTATTCGTATTCTATTACGACCGATCAGTCGGTGTTCAATCGGTATTTTTCGTGGCATGTGAATTATCAATTTGACCATGATGTGCTCGCTGAGTCGGCGGCTATCTTCCTTGGAAAGCATAATTTTACCACTTTTTCCAAGCGTAATGAAGACACGAAAAGCTATGTATGCGACCTGCACACCTGCGAGTGGATCGAGATCGACAATGGTCTCCGCCTGCGTATCAAGGCCGATCGCTTCGTCTATGGCATGGTACGTTCGCTTGTGGGCGCTATGATGGACGCCGCCTGTCACAAGCGTACCATCAGCAACCTTTTAGAATCGCTCAATTTAGCCGACCGCCGGCTCAACAGCACACTCGCCCCGCCGCAAGGATTAATTCTCGAAAAAATCGGTTATCCACCCGAACTTGGGGTGATGATTTAGGTTCCCCTTGTACATATTCCAAGCGTCGCCTGCGGTCACCCTTGCCGTCCAAGCCGTCGGTGGATTTTTAACGCAAGAGGCGCAAGGGGCGCAATTAATACAATAGCCCATGAGGTTTTTTCTCATGGGCTATTATTTTTTAACCTAAAAACCGAGGGCATCGCCGGGAAGCGATACTCTCAGAAGTCGGAAGAATCTTCTACCGGACAATTACAATCACACGTTCTTCGATATAGCTGCCCGACACCATGCGAAGGATATACGAACCGGAGCTAAGCTGTTCAACCGGTATTCTAACCTGATAGTTACCGGTGTCGAGACTTGACTTTGTGAGTGTTGCTACGGTTATTCCATTCATATCAGCGAGTGTTATTTCCGTTGCTGCTTGGGTCGGAATCATAAATTCTACCGTTCCGCCTTTAGTGCTCATAGGATTTGGACTGACGGCGAGGTTGAATCCGGTAGCGACACTACTTATTTTACTAATTTGTGTGCCGCCGCCGGGTGGCTTAATTCCGGCTGAATCGGTAGCTGTACCAAAGAGTTGCGCGATGATATCACTGCGCGTGGCATCACTTTCAAAGCTAATCGTGGCAGTGTAATCACCGGCAACCGTCGGGATAAAATCGACACGATAGTCAAAATACTCGCCTGCTTTGATGACAAACGGATACTTGAGTCCTTGATCTAATAATTCAAAGGGTTTACCGGAGAGTGAGCGTGCCTGATCATTGCTATAAATCGTTAGATCCACGCGCCCTACATTATGCACGCGGAGATTGCCCCAGGACGTGCGGGTGTTTTTGACCTGCGAACCAAAATCATGATTATCAACGATTATATCAGGGCTTGCAACTTCAGCCGTTACAGCGATATTGCTCATCGAGCAAGCACTACCGACGCTCAATTTATCGGCATATAAGCCATCTTTTTTTTGAGTGAAGGTAATGGTAACGTCGCGCGAGCCACCGGCAGGAATAGTAAAGGGAAGAATTGATTTGTCAATCGTAAATCCCTGAGACGGATTCGCAAATTCTAATTTTTCCACTGTATAAGGCACTGCTGAAGTATTGCGAATACTCGTCGAAAGCGATACAAGATTGCCGGACTTCACCAGGCCGAAATCCAAGGCAGGATCGACAGTTAGTGCATATTGCACGCTGTAGGAAATGGTAATTGTCGTATCATTTCCGGCCATATCGCTAAAGCGAATGACGGCAAGCGCATCGGTTGACTTATCTAGTACACTTAAACTCCATGAGCCGACTCCGCTAGGATTTGCAGCAAGATTATAGGTAAGTGCGTAATTATAACTCTTTGCATTATCGAGCACTACCTCGCCAATCGGCGATGGATTGGCGGTCTGCGCCGGATACGTATCAATCACTCCCGTCACCGCGCCGTCACATGCTTGCTTCCAGGTAGGACGCGGGGGCATATTGTCTGTCAAAGACCACGAGAAAGAACCCACACCAAGAACCGGGAATCCATACGAATCAGTAGCGGAATATCCATACGAATACGCAGCAAATGCTGTACCCGAGCGCAGTGCATAGACGCCTTCCCCGGGCAGAGCAAGCGTTTTTAATCCATAAGACTTACCATTGATTTGCTGGGAGTAATTCTGGTCAAAGTTTGGACCAAATTGATTGACGATTCTCGTCCATACAAGCTGACCGCCGGTCAAGGTGCCAAGCCATAGGTCATCCGGTACACCGCCATTTATTCCTTCATGGATGAGAGCGATGTAATTCGTAGTGGTCTTTCCGGTAGGAGTTTTTGCGCCCGGCGTCGCGAAGGCAACTTCGGTCTGGTACTGTTCATACGGCAGGAGTGACATTTGAGATGGACTGCCTGTACCTGTCTTGCTAGTATTAAAAACACTTATAAATATCGGCTTGTCAGAACTAATGACCTGCACTGTCGGCGGACCGTCATAGAGCTCACGATCGACATAGCCATCATCCCGTTTGCCGGTACTTTTGGGAAGGACCAACCACTGCTGCCCCTCGCGAGAGACTTTTGTATTCTTCTCTTTTGCAAAAATACGAATCTGAGGATTGTTCTTCCGTCCGTAAAACACCGGCACGAAATAGTCTTTCCCCCATTGAGCGGTAGGAATTTCCATTTCACAAATATAATTTCTCGGGTATGAATCACGAATATCTGCATTCTGATTACCGGAAACAACAGCGACCGGCTTGTCGGACATGATGCGACTACCGGCTATATCCTGACCGGTTCCATTGCTTGAAAAGCAGAGAACATCGCCTTTATCCATCTTGAAAGACATCGTGCTACCCGGCTTTAATCCACCGGACGTCGTTGATACGGAAGTACCCCCCATGGTAAAACTCACGGTGGTTTCGTCTGCGGTAGCAGTAATCGTCGTGGTCGCTACGAGGTTTCTCGAATTATCCAAATTCTGCTGATAGCCTGAGACGATATACTCCGTTCCAAGCGCAGTTACCGGCCTCACGGCGAATCCTTCACCGGAAGTTTTGGTCATCGAATATCCGTAGCAGCTAATTGGAGCTTGTGCGCTAACATGGATTGCTGCCTGCAGATACAACGATTCTTTAGGCGCGGGCTTATCTCCTGCATGTTCAAACGGCTCGGCGATAGTTGCTGGAATGACAAAATCGGTGGCATCATCTGCTTCGACGGTCTTGGTTTCGGAGTAGCCGCGACCGGTAATTTCTACCGTAACCACTTGCTTGACTTTGGACACGACAACCACACGGCAGGTACTCTCAGGAGATTTGGGCGGCTCTTCGAAGTTCGGCGGGAAGGAAAAATAGAAATCTTTACCTGCTTGCGTATCATTAAGAATCTGAGCAGATTTGCCACTCTTCGTGGGCTGCTTTTGCGCCGAAGCTAGCACAATGCAGAGGAGAAAAATGGCCAACAAGGGTAGAAGTTTTTTCATAAAAAAATCTCCGGAAAATGTAATAAAATAGTAGGATAACTTCAATAAGAAAAAGGCGTTCGGCTGATTATGCGTTTTGCGCCCACAACTTAGCAATTATCCTGAATACATCCAAGGAATTTCTTATAAAATCATTGGAATATAGAGAAATAGGTGATTTTTTGAGGTGGAACTATTTTTTTAAGTTGTCAATATAGATATTGCTACATAATTCACCCCTCGCCTCAGACAACTCGTTGTCGTCCAAGCCACAAGAAAAACGCCCTGACAATGATGCATTGTCAGGGCGTTTTTTTTCCACTACGCTACCACTTACTTCATAATCACAAACCTCGCCGTAGCATTCAACTTGCCCGACTCTGCTGTGATGTAATAAATGCCCGTTGGATAGTCCTCAGTTACAATTTCTATACTTGTATTCGGTTTACTATCATTCTCACTCAGAATCGTGCCTAATACATTCATCACTTTGACATGCCATGTGTTTTTTTGATTTGTGTCGGTAACTACTACCGTTACTTTCTCACGGGCAGGATTTGGATAGACTCGAATACTTGCTCCTACATTTACATCACGCCCTAAATCTATTTCTTGAATGCCATTTGCGCCCATCTTCTGTGAACTTATTGCAGTTTTAATTCCATGCAGAACCATTTCTTCACCATAACTTGACTCTATTATTGCTCGATTATTCTCATCGGTTAATCGTTTGAGAATGAAAAAACGATATTCTTCAGTGCCGCCGCGTCGTAAGTGGATTGGTGTCCATAGTGCTGTAGTATCATCCGACACGCCAAGCTCTACCGGAAATCTTGCTCCATCGCTTCGACGTTCGACAAATGCCAAGACTAATTCTGAATTCTTCCCTACACTCTTGAGCCATAAACTTTCCGTATCCCCAACGGTAAACCAGTCCGTAGATACCCTATCATAGTAACGCACGCGCTTTTCATTACTCAATTGATCTTGTCGTACACGATTGAATTTTAACATCGTACCATTCAAAAACGGATTCGAAAGCATATACTTACTTTCTTCACCGCTAAACCCCGTAAAACCAATTTGTTCATCATTATCGGATGCTTTCAGAAAATACCGTGGAGACATTTCCAATCGGGGCGATGCTGTATCTGTCTGATATATTCTGCGATTCTTACGCCACGAGTACGTTCCGCTGACTACTGGGAATGCTGCTGTTTGTCCGTACTCTCCATTCGTATTTACTATCTTGGCAAGTCCATCATTGTAGTATCCGCTAACACTTGTATCTTGACCTGAATAGAGATAATTAATATTTCCGCGTATGTGCCATAGTTTATTCACTGTGCCTGATAGTGTCGTCGTATAATCATTGATGTGTATCAATACCGCACTGTCACTTTCATTAATACTGAACAAACCTGTATTGTAAACTTTTGATATTCCTTGAGATATTGACGAATTCTCAAGAAAGCTCCCACTGTTCCAAATACGACAGAGACCGCCAACACCCCATGTTGTTGGAACGGATGAAGTATCATTTATCCAAGCTGTACGGCGATAAATTATATCATTCAAATTTGCCATCGCATACAACGGCGGGTTTGCAATAATTGAATATTCTTGGGCTGACCATACCAAACAGTCGGTACGTGCATCGCGCTGCTTTCCTATTGATGAACCACTGACAACACTATCGACCAGATCTCTATAAACACTTGGGAGTCGATGCGCATTGGGTGCCCAAGCACCTGTGCTCATTCGTGCAATTGAACCATCTGAACTTGTACTGACAGACTCGCCGGTACTGAAAAAAGACGGGGATAAAAAATGATGTATGGTTGTATCGCCAATCATTTTTAAACGGGTATAGAAAATATGTGTTCGTTGAAGCGTGCCAAAGTGTAGAATCGGAGTGTTGATTTTCTCCTCCCAGACCAAAGCGCAATCAGCCTCACCTAAACTGATACGCGAATAGCTATTCATACTCGGATGTTTGCAACCGAGAGTAGTACTGCTGTTTCCGGCTGCCCATGACAGTGGTCTGAAGTCGGTCAATTCACGAGCATTCGGTGGTTTCCACCCTACTACGATTCCTTTCGTTGAATCTGACCAGCAGTAATAATTTCCGCCCGACGATGCATTGACCATCGGAGTACCGTACTCGCTCAATTCACCAATGTATGTATCAAAGTACCGCGCGGTATCATCGACAGTCGATTCTGCCTTGAACACATTCTCTACAATTACTCTCTTAACCGCTGCATTACAGCTATCATAAGCCGGAACCATGCACGAATATACAACATAGACTTTGTTCGATGAATCGCTCTCATCATAGCGAACAACGAGCGAGGGATAAGCGCAACTAAAGCGCATGATGGTATCTCCTGAACATTTATTCACGCGGATATGCTCACCCAGAAGCTTTTCCGACTGCCACGTCACATTCTCACTTGAGGAATTATACCATACAGGATTACTTCTTCGGTAATACACCGAATTACGCGCTGCAATCGGGTCATAGCGATGATACGTGAGATGATAATACACCGAGTCCGAGGGTGTACCGTCGGGTCGAAGAATCGGATACCCTACCATTTTCCGTTGATTGGAATACTGCAAGCGCCCTGCGACCCCTGCATCAGGATGAAGAATCGTCACATTGAACATCTTCCCTTCTCCCGGAAGGAACTTCACAGCGAGTGGGCTATCCTGACCGATGATAGTATCAATGCCACCGCCAAGTTCTTTGACGTGGAGCATTGCGTAGCGTCCGAGGGTGTCGTGGTAATTGAAAGGAATGGTGATTTCTCGTGCGCCGGACTGCGCATACTTGTCTAATTTCCCAAGCATTACATAATTTTCAAACTCCATGGTAGTTAAAAAGGTAAGCACTTTCCCGGGATGAGAGCTATGTCTCACTAAGTCGGGACGATTTATGGCTAAAGAGTCAGTATCCGGTAACCAAACAAAAGGCGCAGTACGAGGATTTAAGACACCAAGAATAAATCTATTGTTAAGTATAACTGTTGTATCTGCTAATAATGTCACATTTATAAAACTTGAATCTGTATCTTCATACGTCGATCTACCTATAGGGCGTGTTCGTAATTGAGTCGTATCAAGATTTATTAATCTCTTAAAAGCTACTGTATCTCCTATGCTTGTTTCTTCATATCCTTTATACCAAGTCGCCATTAAGCGCAAACTCATAAGGCTATCGCCAATACCATTATTCCCCCCGATAAGGTCACACATTCGTTTTACCTCATGGCGTGTAGATAAACGCCCCACATAAAAACGATCATGTCTGAGCCCCATTGAATCACGCATCTTTGCTGTATCTAAATACTGGTCCATATTTAAAGAATCATTAGGAACGATAAAATCACCCCCCGTTTCTATCATCGTCGAGTCGAATATCCGCGCTCCCCAATGATGAAGCATCGAATCCGATATGGTATTCTTGTCGTCCATGCTATTCATCGCCCCCAACAGCAATGCACCAGCATGCTGACCAGCCGATAGGGTCGAGGACTCCTGAATACTTGGATAATGATACATTCGCTCAAACATAAATCCCGTACACCCATGTATCAGAGCACCCCACATTTGCAGCCGAATCTCTTCACCTGTGGCTGGACGCATCGAGTATTCATTCCTTATATAAGGAGTTCCGTTGGAATATTTACCGCACTCCCAGTTTGAACCTATCCAGATATTTGTCCACCAGGGCTGATCGCTGAATATGAGTGTAGAATCCGTTTTATAGGTTTGATACCACTCCGATTCGTAGCATGCAAGGGGGCCGTTGGTTGCTCCGTGGATGAGGTAATCGGGATATTTATACCAGCCCTTCCAATTATAATCATTGGTATCGCTGTACTTCAGACTGAATCCCCTGTATGACCATTTCCACCATTGGGCGGGATCGGGATATTCTCCGAATGCATTCCAGAAAGCGGTACTATCACGAAGAGATACACAGTTTCCATACAATGACGATTCGTATGTGGAGGCGGTAAGCGAATCGAATACCAAGCCTATATCGCTATGGATACTAGGTCCCCATTCGCTTGGAATGTTACAATAGTTTGATGTGTCACCCCTGAATCTATAGGGAGATATTGGTTGTATTCCCCATGAACTTCTCGTGGCACACGGAACTTGTGGTATCCATCTATATGCTGGCTGAATAATGTCATAACGCTGCCCAGCTCCATAAACATAACTTATCCAGTGACCTGAGAGTAGGCTAGAAATATAGCGCTCACCGAGAGACAGACAGGGAATTGTCCCCAAATCATCCTGACCGTAAAAGCTGAGTATTCGCAGATTGGTGTGAGAGGTGTCATCCTGAAGGGCTTGTATGTCATGATAAATTGCATCGGCAATATAGCTTGTGTCGAGTCGGGAGCGGAAGAGTAGCTGTGCAAACGGTGTCTCAAACCGGAACCAGTCTATCCCTACCGATGAACGGCCATAATACCGGACAGTGATACCTGCACGTACCAAATAGTTTGAAGGTATATCTCCATACTTATCTCCTAATATCTGTAAAAAAGGATTGAACGAGCTTGAATCTTGCGGCGTGTTTAGCCGGAAGAAGGCGGAAGTGGTAATATCGGGGTCGGTTGCGTCACCACGCGGCAGCATACGGCGCGTAATGACCAATTCGGTGGAATCCGATGCGGAGGGAGTGGGTTGTAATTTAAGGCAGCGCCCCCGCCCGAATGGCAGGGTATCCACGTTGCCCACTGAATCTGCCGATACCGGAACTCTGTCAAAAAGACAATAACCTGAAATTTCTGGAGTAGCTATCGAATCATTTATAGTTTGATAAGGGATTCTTACTACCAGTACAATACTGTCATCTTGAATTGTATCCGTTACATCTGTTCGCCGCAAATTTACGCTAAGATACCACTGTGAGCCGTTACGTTCTACCCCTGTTGTTGTGATAATTCCGGTATCTGTCTTTATCGGGCCGGAGCCCGTTTCGGAAACGCTGTATCCGAGTAGTGACTGGGCGGAAGGCTCATCCAATACTATTACTCCTGTATCGGGTACGCCTGTATTGCTGAGTACATAACGGTCGAAATTGGCGTTCCCATAGTCAGGTAATTGACCAAATTCCGAAGTATCGCGATAGGAAAATCCATAAATTGCTCCGGTCGTATCTCCTATGCGGGGATGAAGCGTTGCAATGCCTTGATTATCATGATTGATAAGAGGATGGACGGGAGCAGTCGGATCAATCTGAACGGCAGGGAAATAGTTGTAGATAGCGTTGTTATTAGGTAATCTCCATACCATTGCTTTTTTCTTACCGTCATTGGGAATATTTGGGAGAGCTATATTTCTAGTACCTACATATCCCCAATGATTATGATAATGATTGATATGGAGAAGATCATTAACCTCTTTGCGGGGACCAGCCCAATGCCAGCCAAGATAAAATTCAGTCTGCTTGGAAATAAAAATACTTGTATCGTTCCAGTTGATTGGCAGGGTATTGGGCTCACCGTTCTGTGCATACACTGAAAGGCTGCTTAGGATTAAAAACAGGATGAAAGTAACTTTGGTTTTCATGAGTGCTCTCCTATTCTATGATAATAGTACGTTGCCCGGCAAGTACTCCCTTGTCATCTGAAAGCCGAAGAATATATGTGCCGTTGCTCAAGGAAATATATGATAGATTGAATTGGATATCATGTTGTCCCGCAGGATATTCTTCACGTTGTAGTTCACTGATATTCTTGCCGGTTATATCGAACAAACCAAGAATATATACTCCAACATGAGGTACGATAGTTTTTATTACAGTGTTTTTATTCCGCGATACGGGATGTGGAGAGGTTTCGGTAAGTGAAAAGGGTAGAGCCGAAGGATCAAAACATGGTTCTTTAACACCTGTTGGACTGCTTTGCCCGAGTACAATTCTAAAACAATTTGGAGTAGCATTTGATGTAGAAATAACTGCTATATCGTGAATGCCGTCACCGTTTACATCACCTATAGCCTCATACATGTTAGTTGACCCACTGGCAGGACAATGGGACTGATATTCTGCAAAAAACGTTGTATCTAATTCCGCTCCTCCAGAGTAGAATACTGAATAAGTACTACCTCTTAGAAGCCAATCTTCTACAGAATCCTGATCGATACTATACTTTAAAATAATTGGGATGACAGAATTTCTATTTATTCTTGCTACTTCCTGAAAGCTGTCCGAAGTAATGTTATAGATAAGTAATCTGTTTAGATTTGTGCTAAGATATTCTTTTGCAATAAAGAATTTATTACTAGAATGTTTGCTTGTATAAACTGCCCCTCCACGTAGGAACGGAATATCTTTATTATCATATCGAATAACAGACGCTAATTTCTCAAACGTCGGGAAGGTATCCCCTTTATTCCAATGACCGCGAAGCAACACATACCCAGCCCAGCGAGATTGGGCAGGAAGCTGTACTTGCTCATAGCTAAAGGCAATAAAACGAATATCTCCGTCTCCACCCATATATGAATATTCAATTGTCAAGGTCGAGTCGATTACCGGCTCCCTCGGAATAGCAATCGCACGCATCTGCGATAAATCTGCCGCACCGTAAAATATCTTCATCGACATTTGGTTGTACCGCGTAAAACGGTCTGCCCATACCAAATCATCGTAGCCGTCATGATTGACATCAGCTATCATATTCGGAGAAAATCCTGAATAACTCACCGTTGCAGTATCCGGCGGCTCTCCGTTCTGAATCCCTTTATAAATATAACCGCCCGCAAAATAATCCGTGATTCCGTCACCGTTGAAGTCTCCCTGTAGTACCGGGCCTCCCCCTTTCCAGGTAAACACATTCTCCCGATCTCCCGGAAAGCGATTGAGCCAAGTTTCCATCTGTCCGTTGTTGATTGATACAGCCATAGCATCTCTGCCATGATAAAAGTTCGGAATATACGATACTCCATAGCGGCCGAGACCTTTTTCATTGGAGGGAGCCACCCACCACTCTTTAAGTTGTGGGATGGTATCTTGGATAGGTTTTTGAGCAGAAACAGGAGCAACAAGTAGCAGAGCCACAAAGAGGAATGAGAGGAGAGTTTTCATAATAAACCCTTATGAATGATAAGAAGTACATTAATTTGATGACTACCTACCACGAAATTACACAGTTTTGCCATTCGTCCGTTACTCAATTATCACTCAATTTTTGTTAATCTTTAAAAATTTCGATTCTCAATACTACTCCCCAACGATGGTTTATGTTCCCACTGTGGAGCGTGTATCGTAGAATACTCTATTTACCAGCAATGGTAAGAGTTACATTGCAACGACTCTCCACGCTGTCCGCCCGGCGATTCAATCCATTCGCTATTTATCCACACTACCATCACCCAAACTTTTTTTAACTTTTTTTCAAAATCCCTACAATAACCCAAACCCCCGCTTCGTTCCCACCACCGCACTGCTGCGAAATGTGCTGTTCAATCCTCCAGCTGTCTTTCACACAACACTTCCGCAGTACAAAAACTACTAGTCAACCATACTATAACGTTTACCTAACTCCCTATAGATTCCTTACTACATTTTTTTTGTATTTCCCGGGTCGTACTTTGTCATACTTGGTTTCCGGAACACTGCCTCGTTGAATAACTAATCAGCAAACGGCTAAAAAGGATATTCCGCAAGCTTCCTAAAATTTACTTCGGACTAACCAAAAAGCTCTTCGGACTGACCAAAAAGTCCTTCGGACTAACCAAAAAGCTCTTCGGACTAACCAAAAAGTGCTTCGGACTGACCAAAAAGTGCTTCGGACTGGCCAAAAAGTGCTTCGGACTGACCAAAAAGTGCTTCGGACTGACCAAAAAGTGCTTCGGACTAACCAAAAAGCTCTTCGGACTGACCAAAAAGTGCTTCGGACTGACCAAAAAGTGCTTCGGTCTTCTCAGTAAATCAAACATACTGCATCACGTAACCAACTATCAACAATGAACTTGTCGGTCTTTAAATTACTTGTCGGTCTTTTATTTTTACAAACTATTTGGAGGTCTCTATGACTACAAATGAAAACTCCAGAGATTATTCATTCTCTGATGGCGACTTAACGCAACGTGCCGATACCCTCGTTGTATCCCTTACAACTGACCTACTCGACTTCGCCGATCGTGGGGTCACCGCAAATACCCTTACGTCCTTTGGTGCTCTGATTGCCGACTTTCAGAATACCGGTATGGATGTCTATTATGCCGGAAAAGTAAGCGAAGCAGTAGAAGTACGCGTGCTGGCTCGGGAAGCGCTGAAAACAAAACTCCGCACCCTTTCTATCATGGTATCAAATACCTACGGCAAGGATGCAGCACACTACAAAACCTATGGATTCGGCGACCTCACCACCTTCACCGACGGTGATTTTGTGAAAATTGCTCAAAATGCTGCCCGTGTAGCCGCAGAAGATGCAGCAGCATTAGCAAAAGAAGGATACAGCATGCAATTCGAGACCGACCTCACGAATCTTATCGCAAATTTTGATGCTAAGATTGACCTCGTACGCCAAGCAGAAGGAGCGCGCCTCGACGCAACACGACAACGGATTATCAAAGGCAATCTCCTCTATAGTGAGCTTACACGCCTCTGCACTATCGGCAAGGATATCTACTCGGGAAGCAATCTTGTAAAGTACAACAGTTACCTCGTCTATGACAGCGCAATCGTTTCCGGTGTCCACGGCACCCCGGCAAACATCCGCTTCAACGGCTCGACCACCTTAGAATGGGACGCAATCGACAACGCCACCAGTTACGGCGTGTCCGTCTCCACTAATCAAGGTACATCATGGCAGACCGACATCAATACGTCCATCAATTCCACCCCCGTTCCCGTTCTCCTCACAGGCAAACTCTTCTACAAAGTACGCGGCAGAAATGCTACGGGCTTAGGTGAGTATTCAGCACCATTCGAGCGATTGTTCGGTTTGGAAAGTGTGAAAGGTTTCACAAATAATAGCGGGATCTTCACATGGAACGCCGTAGAATTCGCCTCCGGCTATGAGATAGAACGCGCAGCAGCCGGCACAAGTAATTATACACTCCTCTACAACTCCAGCGGTACAAGCTTCTCAGACACACCGGCTCAAGGAAACTGGACATACCGCATACGTCCGAGTTTAGGTGGTATGAAAGGTGAGTGGGCAGAGTTAAATGTATTTCAGTCGTAAGTCGGTAAGTCGTAAGTCGGTAAGTCGTAAGTCGGTAAGTCGTAAGTCGGTAAGTCGTAAGTCGGTAAGTCGTAAGTCGGTAAGTCGTAAGTCGGTAAGGGAAGAAAAATCTTCTTGACTAGCCCCAAGCTTTAGCTTGGGGACAAAAGGCAGACCCATTCCTGACTAGCCCCAAGCTTTAGCTTGGGGAATACCTAGCCCCAAGAAATCCGGCTTTAGCCAAACGGCGAATGCTGATATATTTCTTTCAAAAGCAAAAGCCCAACAGTTACCACGCTGTTGGGCTTTATTTTTTCTCACCTGTACCTACTTATCGCCTTAGAAGCTATGCAAAAGGCATTTCAAATATAAGGGTTTAAGTTGGATTGGCAAAACTAAAACTAATCTATTGCTATCCTTTACTAATTTTCTTTCCTATAAAGTTAAATAATCCCATAGCTAAAGAAAAAGCCAAATAAGCATCTTCTTTTTGTGCGTTAGGAGATGGAACAAGATTCGCGCTTTTGTCTGTATCGTGAATATATTTTGAAAGGAATTCAAAAAATTTCCAGATACCATCATAGAAGTCTTGAGTCCCTTGAGCACTATGTTGATCTTTTAAGAGTAAAGCATCAAATTCTGATTGGAGTTTAGCATTACTAGCTTTTTTATCTCCAATCTTTGCATTCTCATAGAATTTTCTTGCATGGGTCATTGTGGCTTGCCAATCACCAATGCGTAAATACTTCTCCATATCTTTTAAGTTTTGGGATAGCCGTTTATAGCGATTCTTCCAAAGTTCAGGTACTTTTAAATCATCAGGTATTTGTAACTCTACGAGTAAAAAATTACCAATTCCGAGTTGTGGTGCATAATCTTTAGTCCAAACACTCTGTGGAATGTTATAATCTCTTTGATAGCGACTAACTCGAAGTGTTGAAAAAGGATTGTTCCTTAAATATTTCAAGTTCTCAGTTGATAAATTTTCAAGATCTACCGAATATTCCAGATACTTTACAACAAATTCTAATGAAAATTTTACTTCTCCGTTTTTTGCTTCTCTTTGCTGTTCAATCTGTTCAATTGCTTTTGGGGAGAGTACTGCCCCTAATTCAGTGTAGAATACTTTATCGCTTTTTGGTTTACCTTTTACTTTAAGGTGAAGATTGAATCTTTCATCTTGTCTAATTTGATTTTCGCTAAAAAGTGAAATGATTTTATTATCATTAGTCAGGAGTCTTCCAGCAATTGAGACTATTGCTTCTGAATCTTGTTCATATTGAAGAAATACTCCTATCAATAATGTTGGATTTATAGAATTCAGGCAAACAGTGGTTTTTATGTTTTGAATATCCATGAATGTAAATAATTGTGTTGAATTAGAAAATTAGTGGATTACGCCTCCAACGAAAACTGATCAATCCATCTCTTATTTTCATAGATGGTTGAGCGGTTTACTTTGTTGGTTGAAGTTGTTTTCAAAAGCTTCTTTATGGTTTCATATACTTTTGGTGGCATTTGCTGGCTAATCGTAATCCTACGGATAGTGTCCAACGGAACATCCAGTTCAAAATGGTCATTATCAGAATCACCCTCCCAAATTACCCTATACTCCTGCTCGCATTGATACGGCTTTCGTTTGATGAATGGCATTTCAGAAATAGGAAGCGGCGTTATCATCTCGTTAATCGTCCTATAGGAAACCTTGCCGTGACGCAAACCTTCCGTAGTATCAAATATATCTATTAGTTTACTTGCACTAAACTCTATACAGCAACCACTTGAGCCATTGGCAAAGGTTTTCCAATGATGAATGGTCTCGGAGGCGTGAGTAAAGCAAAGTGCAAATAACTTGTTGATTTTAGCTTTTCTCTTGTAGGCAAGAATTACCTCTGTATCGTTTCTATCATCCCAACTTTTAGGGTCAAGTAAAACGAGCTTTTGACGCTCTAAGAGGTCTAATAAAACTGGTAATGTTGTGAAGCGGTTTAGTTTGTATAATGTGTTGTCCATAGGTTCAGTTGTAAATAGTATGTG
>JBPOHH010000871.1:0-3030 GCA_052035765.1 Bacteroidota bacterium | reverse complement strand
ATTGATATTCAGGAAGGAGACAGAACAAATTTTCATGGCATTTCCCTCATGATGGTGAGGAGTTCGTGATAGGTGCTCGTGATCTCGGTAGTTACTTCCTGCGACATGCCTTTTGCCTCGCAAAGTAATTGAAATACCTCGACTTCGGTGAGTTGCTGCAGGTCATGTTCGTCGGTCATGTCGGGCAGTGATTTCGCAGCCGATTTCTCTACGGAAAAGCGGATAAATTCGAGATGTTTTCCGGCGGCGGCTTTACGGAGTTCGGCCGTCCAGCTCGGATTCGGCGCATCAAGCGTCGCAATTGCCTCGACCCATGCCGGTAAGTGATTGTCATCATTAAAGCTAGTAATCATTCCCGAAATTTCCTCGATCGTGCCGGACATGCGCAGAAGCCGCCGTGATACTGGAATTTCAATGCTTTCGGTCGTTACCGTTCCATTCAAAAATTCAACAATAATCACCGTGTGCGGGTGGGAAATTTCGCTAAAACTCAGCGGTATCGGCGAACCGCAATAGCGAATATAATCGCGACCACCGATGCGCTGCGGACGGTGGATATGCCCAAGTGCCACATAATCAAAGAGTTCGGGGAAGGTGTCCGCCGTGACCTGACCGAGATTGCCCATCACGCTATGTTCACTATCCGATAGCTCCGTTCCGGCTGCGAATAAATGTCCGGTCGCAATCACCGGCAGGCCGCGCTGTTTGTACGGTTCGGCAAGCGCCGCGATATCCCGATAATGCGCGCGAATTCCCTCACGGATGCGCAGTTCACGTTCCTCAGCAAGTTCACCTGCCACGGAAAACCGCAGGTCTTTATCACGGAGAAAGGGCACAGCGCAGACAACGCCGATTTCTTCACCATCAGAAGAATGAAGCATACTAATTTCATCATCAAGTGACGCACCGGTCGCGCCAATGACATGAATATTCAATGCTTTGAGGAGTTCTTTCGGCGCATTCAGCGTTGAGGGCGAGTCATGATTACCGCCGGTAATAATAATATTCGGGCACACCAGCGCGGCGCTCCGAAGAAAGGTATAATACAGCTCCAGCGCGTAACTCGGCGGATTGCCCATATCAAAGACATCGCCGGCATGAATGAGCGCGTCGACGTTGCGTTCCCGAAGGAGCGCAAGCAGCCACGCAAGGAACGCGCGATGCTCCTCCTCGCGTTCACGTTCGCAAAAACGCTGCCCGAGATGCCAGTCGGATGTGTGGAGTATTTTCATGGAAAATATGGAGGTTGTGTGAGTGGAATGAGTGCAATTATTGTACAATTATGATTGTGTCGGTAGGGGCGAATTGCATTCGCCCGGCACCTGCATGACGTGGGCGAACACGATTCGCCCCTACGGTTGTTGATAATTATCCTTCATGACGATTACCTGCAGGGCGTGGGCGAATTCGATTCGCCCCTACGTTATCGATAATTTAACTTCCCGACGGTTACCTGCCTGACGTGGGCGAATTCGATTCGCCCTTACGTTATCGATGATTCAAGAGCCCCGCAAGCGTCTTCGCCCCTTCGCGCCGTTCATACTTCTTAACTGCATCAGGATTAGGCGTGAATGTCCATTTTTTTGCGAGCCATTGGCGGTAGAATTCTTCAATAATTTTCGCACAGGTCTCGATGTCATTCTGATTGGCTGTTTTGCCGGAATTTGTCTCGCGGAGATGGTCGGCTACTGCGCCGGTGGTGGGCGCGAGCGCGATAATTGGCTTGCCAACTCCCATATATTCAAATACTTTACCGGGAACAATGTACTGGCTTTCTTTCGCTTCATCGACGACCATGAGGAGGACGTCCGAGCGCTGCAGGTAGCGAACGCTTTCCTCGTGCGTGACGTAGGTGATGACTTCGATGGAGTCACGGAAGGAGGCCTTGGCGAACATTTCCTCGACCTCTGCGCCGAAGCGACCGACGAAGCGCAGGTGGATAGAATCGGCGGTGAATACTCCACGTTTGAGGAGCATTTCGATGGCAGCAAAGAAACTTGCGGGTGTGCGGCGGCCGTACATTGAGCCGGTGTAGGTAACGGTAAATTTTTTATTATCAACAGGTTCGGTGTGCGGAAAGTCGGCCGAGTCAAAGCCATTGGGCACATAATGGAATTTTTTCCGGTCGAGGTCGGGGTATTTCGCGAGTGCATCTTCGGTGATACCTTCCCACGCGCTTTCGACGGCGTCGGCTTCGGTAAAGACGGAACGTTCCATCCGGCGGTCAATCATTTTAGGGAGCAGCCAGCGCTTGGGAGTGGTGAGGAAGTCAGTCCACGGATCGCGGAATCCTGCAACCCACGACAGACCTGTTTTACGCTTGAGATTGCGGGCGATGAGCGAACATGTATAGGGCGGCGACGAACTGTAAATTGCTTGGATATTATGATCTTCGATGATTTTGAGTCCGGCTTTGACGGCGGTCAGCATCCAGCCGATACGGGCGTCGGGGATGAAGAGCGTCGCGCGGATAAATTCAGCGATATTTTCTTTAAAAGTGCGTTTTTGTCCTTCTTTTTTGAGGTTGTTGACGTCGATTGGTGTACCTTTTTTCTTGCCGGTGAGCATGCGGTAAATATCATACGGTTCATAGATATGCGTGCGCTCGACATGAGTGCCTTTCGGGATCTTGGCAAGCAGGGATTCGTCGCGGGCGGGGAATTCACCATTCGACACAGTGAGAACGATGGGATTCCACCCGAATTCGGGTAAATATTGCACGTGTTTGAGCACGCGTTGCACGCCCGGGCCGCCGGACGGAGGAAAATAATAGGCAATAATTAAAACGTTTTTCATAGCGATTGAATCGTTCAAGAGGAGTGGATCTGCACGGCAAAAATACGGAAAGTTTGGCTCGGGATTCCAGCTCTCGGGAAAAATCGGTAAATTGCCGTTGTGACACGTCAAAAGCTCTCTTCTCCTAACGTCAATTATGTATAATGAACTCTCCTATACCAAGGGTATTTCCATGAAATTTGCTTCTCTGGTTTGTATCGTCTTTCTTCTATATTTTCATGAACTTACTGCGCA
>JBPOHH010000807.1:0-23048 GCA_052035765.1 Bacteroidota bacterium | reverse complement strand
CGGCAGCTACATTCGGTGCGCCGCAGACAATTGTTTGCTCGCCTTCACCGAGCGTGACGGTGCAGACGGAGAGTTTATCGGCGTTGGGATGTTTTTCGCGGGTAAGCACTTTACCAATAAAGAATCCACGGAATTTTTTACCTTCATCTTCAATCGCCTCGACTTCGATGCCGAGCATGGTGAGAGCGTCCGAGAGTGCATCCGGGGTGTGGGTGAAGGAAACAAATTCTTTAAGCCAATTATTAGAAATTTTCATAGGTTAATTCTGAGGATGAAGTTGACAGGGAAGCGCGTAGATTCCCTTGAAGAACAGATTTTTACACAAAAATACCAATTCCTTGAGGAACAAAAAAGTTGGAGGGAAGAATCATCGACACTTGTAGCATCCAAGGTACGTATGGGAACGGCTGAATGATTGCTCAGGGAATTTTGTTGATAGTCGGTCGTTTGATCCGAACGATAAATCGTTCATGTTCTTGTTCATTTACAAATTCAATATCCGGGTATTCAAGTAACGATCGGAGAATACCACTGCCTGCGCCACGATATTCCAGGACATCAGGAGCAATTGAGGCAAGAATGCTGTTCCGTGTTCTCCGAATTCCTTTTTTAATTTGTGCTTCCGTTAAGCTGTTCGGCAGCTTCCCGGGACTGATAATTTCAACACGATTTTCAAAGACAAAAATCTTAATCGAATCATTGATAAAATAGTCTCGATGGAGCAGGGCATTGACGAGAAGTTCGGTGATGACAATCGTTGGAATCTCCGGCTTCCCTAAACTGTTAAACGATTGTCCTGCTTGGAGTTTGTGAAGCTTAGAAAGTATGAAATCATATCCTTTCCGATATTGCTGATCAAGTGTACCGATGATGTTTTCGCTACTGCGGTAATCGGTATCGGTGATATCATTCCCCCAAAACCAAATAGCAGTAATAAAGAACTCAGGAGTTAACTTTGGGGTGTTTTTACCGAAGAGTAATGCGCCTGCTACATTGAGTTTGTCTTTCTCGGCTAAGCGTAGATTTCTGAGATAGTTCGGAAGATGTTCTTTGTAACACTCCTCTTTGTATTTTTTCTCATAGAACTCTTTAAATTTATCCCAATCCACATCTCCACTATCGATGGAGCTGAACTGAAGAACTCGCTCTTCCGCATAGAGATTCCCACTACTTTGCAGAAGTCTGGAGAGCTCTTCTTTGCTGATAACTTTTCGTTTATCTGATCCATTTTTTAACCATACAACACCATCTTTATCTGTATGTGGCTTATCTGAACCTTCGGGAATTGACACAACAATAATGCGCTCATCTCCAATGCGAACAGTATCTGTGCTAATGAAAATTGGTGATTTTACATGATCATGCGCAGCAGTGGAAAGCAGATTATTAATTCTCTGAATATCGTGATACGAAAGACCTATGATTTTTCCGGTTGAATCATCTATTCCAATGAGAATCAAGCCACCTTTGGTATTCGAAAATGCTACCATTTCTTGTGCAATGCTCGTGATATTATGCACATTCTCTTTGAATTGGACTTTCGTTGTTTCACCACTGGCTATAAGTTCAAGTATTTCATCTGCATTCATCGGAATTCAACTGATAATATGAGTAAACCGGAAATTCTCCCTTCAAAAATACACAAGTTTCCTCAAGCAAAAATACAAAGGGCTTTCTTCAAATAGAAGAAAGCCCCTTGAAGGAAATCTACACTAGAATCTTATCGAACTACCGTAATCTTCTGTGTTGTGATTTTGCTGCCGCCACGCGTGATAACTTGTAAGAAATACACACCATTTGGAAGATTAGAAGTGTTCACACCAAATTGATACACACCTTCTGTTTGGAATTCACCAGCCACAAAGTTCTCAGCAACTGTACCGATAGCATTTGAGAGACGTACAGTCACTGTACCGGCTGTAGAAAGCGCGTAACGTACTGTAGTGTAGTCAGTTGAAGGATTAGGTAATACCTCGATAGCAACACCTGAAACTTGAGCATCTTCTTTGACACCTATTGGGTCTTGTGCTTTGTAATCTGTATTAATCGGGTCATAGTTTGACCAAGGTAAGTCCCAGCGTTGCAAGCCAAAAGCACCACGATAATCTACTTTTTCGAAGTATGCATCTTCAATTCCTACGACAGTACCTACTTTAGTAAATGCCGCGCCTGTCAGAACCGGTGAACCGGTCTTAGGAAGGGGATTGAACGTAGTTTCTACGAAAGGATTTTCGAGTTGTGCATTATTTGGAGTTGATTTGTCGATGACATTACCGTATTCTGATTTAGTGAGCCAATTTGCGTCAAAGCCTGCCGGAGGTGTTCCACCTGCTAGATTGACTGCAGTGGACTTGATACCATACCATGCACAATTTTTGACGAGCATTGAGTCTGCTTTCATCGCATTCATTGTACCGACTGAGGAGATTTCCAATCCGCGTCCCCATCCGAGGAAGATTGAATTTACAATACTTTGACGTGAGTTTCTGCGGATTTGAGCGGCAGCACCGAAACGTGAGTTCGGGACATTTGCTGTGTCAGCGAGTGGACCGACGGACGTAATATTTGAGAATATTGCAGTTGTGTATGGTTGGTTATTCGAACCGCTTGCATCATTATCAGACTCAAAAGACTGACTTGTTGATTGGTCTGCACGATTTTTATAGCGTTGACTAATACCAAATTGAATTTTACCGCTAAAGCCATTATCTGTATCAAAATCATCATCGAGAGCGCCATTGACGATGATATGTTTTGCGTTGACCGTACCGCCGAACCATTCAATTCCATCATCATTTGCATAGCTCGATTGGACATAATCGATCGTTGTTCCACGACCTACACCACCGATAGTAATACCGTTTAACTCTTGATTCGGCTGGAGGGCAATGCCACCAAATTCCACACGTACATACTTGAGGGTACCGGAGTTATCTTCGTCATCCGAGCCGCCGTAGTACCATTTTGTTTTGTCATTTACATCGAATCCGCCTTCCATAATTGCTTCACCGCCCGGATTATTAATCCGTGCTTTACCGAGAAGAATGAGACCACCCCAATCACCGGCTGCACGCTGTCCCGGAGGCGCGCTGCTCGTGAAGATAATCGGAAGGGAAGGAGTGCCGACAGCGTTGATTTTCGCGCCACGATTAACGATAAGAGCCGAATTCACACCGACTTCATCACCGAGTACAATCGTACCGGCTTGAATATTTAAGACGCCGCCGGACATCACGTGAACATAACCTTTGAGACCGTAAATCTTTGTATTCGAGAGAGTAACCGTAGTAGTAATCGCATCTTTAAGCACAGAATCGACTTTTGAAGCTGTCGGCTTCACGATTTCAAATGGATTAGCCGATACGCTTTGCTGCGTAGTGTCATTATTTTGTACCATGCGGAGATAGCCGCTTGTGGTAGCAATTGCCGGCACACGGAAGCCACCGATGAATAAACCGCGGCGTACGGTACCACTTGCATTGCTGTCGATTACATTACCGGCACCGGGGAGAACAGTCCAAGGACCGGTCGGGGAAGTACCAAATTCAAAACGGAAGCGTTGGCGGAAATTTCCTGTGGTATCATAGGTGATATCATAGGAGTTACCTGCACGATATTTTTCACCTGCTGCTTTGCCCGGTGAGAGAATTTTTACGATTCTTGATACGCCTGCTGTAATCGTAAATGGCGCATCACTGACATCAGCTACATTTTCGTTGGCACTGCCATCAGCTTTGAGCATGACGATACGGATATAACCGGTAGTCGTCGGAGTATTCGGAACGCTGAATCCGCCTTTGACCATACCGCGAGCGGTGGCATCGGATACATTGCTTACGAGATCAGTCCACGGTCCGCTTGGTGAAGTACCAAATTGAAATTTGAATTTCAAGCCGAATGTACTGCTCGTGTCATATTTAATATCTTGTAGGGAATTACCGGCAAAAGATTCACCACCATTTGGATACGTGATTTTAATGTTACCGTTCATCGAGGTTGGACCACCTGCTACATACACTGTGTTGATCGGGTCATAATTCGCCCAGGGCATGTCCCACCGTGTAGCACCGAATGCTCCACGATACGTTACTTTTTCAAAATACGGATCGTCGATATTCACTGCTTCGTTGTTTTTTATAAATCCTGCACCTTTCAGCACCGGCGAACCTGTCTTTGGAAGGGGATTGAAGAGTGTTTCGCTGAACGGATTTTCCAGCATTGCAGCGTCGGGTGATGTGGCATCGATAGTATTTTCAAATGAACCTCCTTTGATCCAATCCACAGTCATAGCTCCCGGAGGTGTACCGCCGGCATAGTTGAGCCATGTGGACTTAATACCGAACCAACCGGAATTTCTGATTTGAAGCGAGTCGTTAAACGCAGCATCCATCGTTGCTCGCTGCGCAATTTCGAGACCACGCGGCCAGCCGAGGAAGATGGAATTGATGATTGACTGACGTGAATTTCTACGGATTTGCGCTGCAGCACCAAAACGTGAGTTCGGCGTGTTTGAGACATTCGACAGAGGACCGATGGAGGTCACGTTCGAAAAGATTGCGCGGGTGTATGGTTGGTTGTGCGTAGCAGTGGCATCATTATCCGACTCAAAACACTGACTCGTGGATTGATCGGCACGATTGGCATAGCGTTGTGACACTGCGAATTGCACGCGACCACTAAAACCGTTATCTGTATCAAAATCATCATCCAAAGCACCATTTGAAATTAAATATTTCGCATCGACCGTTCCGCCAAACCATTCAAAAGCATCATCATTGGCATAGCTGCTTTGCACATGCTCAATGACCGTGCCGCGACCGATACCGCCGAGTGTAATTCCATTTAACTCCTGATTCGGCTGGAGTGCGATTCCGCCAAATTCAACACGCACATAGCGGAGAATTCCCGAATTATCATTGGCATTATTACCTCCATAATACCAGCGTGTCTTATCATTGACATCAAATCCGCCTTCGAGAATTGCTTCACCGCCCGGATTATTAATCGGAGCGCGTCCGCAGATAATGAGTCCGCCCCAGTCACCGGCAGCACGTTGACCGGCCGGTGCGATACTTGTCATGACGATCGGCGCATCGGCGCGTCCGTCAGCGATAATTTGAGCGCCGCGATTGATAATTAACGCAGAATTCACACCTACGGAGTCACCAAAGATGACCGTGCCGGGTTCGATGGTGAGCTTGCCGCCAGAGAGCACATGCACATACCCGCGTAAACCGTAAATTTTGCTTCTTGAGAGAGTTACGTTTGTTGTAATCGCATCTTTCAGCACCGAGTCCACGGCTGTAGCCGGTGGACGAACGACGGTAAAAGGGAAGTCGCAGACATCAGTTACGGCTTCGTTCAATGTTCCGTCGGAATTTAAGAGCACCATTCGCACATATCCGGTAGAAGTGACCGTCGATGGTACTCTAAATCCACCGATAAATTGTCCACGGCGTACCTGACCGCTTGCATTACTGTCGATGACATTCGTTGCGCCGATGAGGTTTGTCCATGGTCCGGAAGCACTCGTACCGAATTGAAAGCAAAATCGTGATCGGAATGTGCCTACTGTATCATAGAGTATATCATAGGAGTTACCGGCACGGTACTGCCCTCCGGCTGTGTTACCGGGCGACAATATCCGAATACCTGTCGGTGCAGCCGTAGCGCAGGCACCGGCAAATAGTATAGACACAAGAAGAAGAACTGCTTTTCTCATAAAGAAAACCCTTAAATAAATGATAAATAATTGCCGATTTGAAGGAAATACGTTGCTGAGATAATTACCGGAGATAATTACTTGAATCTGAAGCTGATGCCGAGATTGTAGCTCGCGCCTTTGATAGCAGTGCTGCTGGTGATTCCGTCGGTAGTGCGTGTGTAATTTTCATTGAGAATATCGCGTGCTGCGAATTTTATTTCAAACGCATCGGCGATGGGCTGAATGATCGAAAAATCGATGACATTTCGGGGTTCTTCATAGACATGCGGGTCTTTCAAGAATCCAACCGCACCAACCTGAACGATTCTGCGTCCGAAGCGATTATAGGCAAGATTGAATGCCGTTTTGTATTCAGGTTCGACAAAGAAAAGTCCTACATTAAGTGTATATGGCGACTGACCCCACATGGCGCGGGTGTCCTGTAATTTGCCGTACATGACGGTGATTTCCGAACGGATAATCGCGTAATTGACGCTGAGAAGAATATTCGAGAAGTATCCACCGAGAAAACTGAGACTCTTCCGCGCTTCGAGTTCGATACCGTAATTATGCGCAAGTCCATCACTGATGACTTTTCCGGTCGAGTCGCGGCTTTCACCGTTGGAGAAGGATTTTACCCATTCGCTGGCTGTTGGTTGAATTGACTCTTCAATTGGATTTTTAAAGGACTTATAGAATGCTCCGATAGACAGTACTTCACCCGGATTGGGGAACGTCTCGAGGCGAAGGTCGTAGTTTTGAATTAAGGTGCGTTTGAGCTGCGGATTACCGGTGACGGTAAACAAACTGCGGAAATCATAAAACGCAAACGGAGCGATTTCACGGAACGTAGGACGGGTGAGTGTTTGGCTTGCCGACATGCGAACATTGGTCGAAGCCGTTGCTTTATAAAGGAAATTAATCGACGGGAGGATGTCAAAAGTGCTGTAATTGACGTTGATTGTGTCGCCGGCAAGTCCAAAACTATTGAGATTAATCACATTATCTTCAGCGCGTACACCACCGATGAACCGGAAACTTTCTCCACCTACTTCAAACGGCATATCCATCATTGCGTATCCGGCGACGAGTGATTCGGTACCATCATAGGAGTCACTTTTTTTAGAATCTTCGGAAATACCGAGCTGACCGACACGGAAGCTTTCATCGACAAGTAATTTGTCAGGGGAAAGCGTGAAATCGATACTATCGGCGAATCCGTTTTGTTGATTAATAGTAAATGACCGTGCCGAGAATGTCCGCGTTCTATAATCACTCGAGCCACCAAATTTTACCTTCATATCATTGCCAAGCGGAATCATGACATTACCGGCACCATTGACAATTTTATCGTGAAGATTCGAGAAAAAGCGTCCGGCGAGTGTGCCGTCACCTTGAGGTGTTTGAGAAATGTCAGCCATAAAGGGGAGCGTCGTGTCGGTGCTTTGACGCGAATAGCGTAAGCGTCTGAAATCCGGCTCGTCACGTTCGGACGTTGAGAGACCCATACGCCAATCGAAGAGCATGTTTTCCCATGGGAGGGTGTGTTCGCCGCTGATCGAACCTGAATACAGCGACTTTTGAACATATTGATAAGTATAGAATTTCGTGTCAATTCCCTGTGGAATGTCTTTGCCGGTGGAAAGCACCGTTTCGTCATCGCTTGAACGGTTGTAGAGATTCTTGATACTGATCGAACTTGATGTTCCGATTTTGTAGGCGAGGTTGATGAGTCCACCGAGATTTACTGAGCGTGTAGAAGTCTGTGGCGCTTGTACTTGTCGGTAGCGATCTTCGTTGGTTGTGCCTGCCTGTACCGGCGATTCGGTTCCGACGGTAATTGCGTAGCTGTTGCCGTAGGTGAGAGATCCTATAACTCCGAGGTCATTATCGGCGATAGAGAATATATTGCTGTATGAGAGTCCGAATCCGGTATTCGGCATTGCGGAAATCGTTTCATTTTTCCAGTTACTGCTCTTTAAGCTGCGTGCGAAATCCTGGAGTTTCATCTGTGCGGCTGCTTGGGTTTCGGGTTCGTTGAAATTCTTGGCAGAACGAAGTAACTGATTCATTTCATCGCGGCTTGCCGGAGCATTTGAGGGAAGAGCGCGTGTGCCGTCGTCGCTTGCTAGCCAGTCGGAGGAGCCGTTCGGGGAAGAGTGAAATGCTTGTTCTTTGAATGTAACATTTGAATTCATAGTTGACGAAGTGCTTGCCTTGAATGAAAATCCACTCGGGAAGTCGACGGTCGTCAATTGAACAAGTCCACCGGCAAAATTACCCGGTAAATCGGGTGTAAAAGACTTGCTGACATTCGCACTTTGGAGGAATTCGGAGGGAAACATATCAAAGGCAAATGATTTTTTGTCAGGTTCGGTCGTGGCAAGGGAAGCGCCATTCAAAACAGTTGAATTATACCGGTCACTTACACCGCGAACATAGACAAACTTATCACCCACAAGCGTAATCCCGGAAACGCGTTTAAGTGCTTGACCTGCATCAGCATCAGGAAGCTTCGCGATTTCTTCTTCGCTCACTCCGTCACTGACTTGAGCGGCATTTTTCCGTTGATTGAGTATTGCGGCCTGATTATCATTGATACGGCGGGATTCAACGACTACTTCCTGAGTTTTTTTAACATCTGTCATCAGAACAACGTTTACTGTAGCAGCTTCGGCATCGGTGACTACGATATTATCGATTGTTTTGGGTTTCATCCCTACATAGCTGACGCGAATGGAATAGGTGCCGACGGGTATGTTTTTGACAGTAAATTTCCCCTTTACATCCGAATACGCTCCTTTTTTGGTGCCGACGACAAGTACAGATGCACCTCGGAGAGGTTCGTTGACACCGCCGTCGATTACTTTTCCCGTAATAGTCCCTGTGGTAGGGGATTGCGCATGAATTGCAAGGGTTGAGAGCAGGAGAAGGATACCAACATAGGAAAGAGCGGTAGTAAAACGTTTCATGGAGTAGTACATCAAATGAGACAAATTGTATACCCAAAATTACCGCCCTAACGTTACGTAAATGTTACGGCTGCATTACCAATTCGAAACATAATCTGCGTCAGGCGCGGGTGATAACCGTATTTCACCGGTAATCTCTTTCATGAAGATGAAAATTAATATGAAGAAGATTTGCATGCAGAGTGGTATTTTGCAGTTGTAGCAGCTTGTTCAGTGGTCTTCATGAGCATGACAATGAGCGGGTAATTCCATGCGTGCAGAATGATTTTGTCTTGTAGTTTGGTGATGACAACAGATCTTGCATACCACTTGTGCCGGTATGTATACAATACTATGAATGAGTACTAATATGAATGAGTTAGAACGGTATTTCCGTCAGAATGATAAGCGCTTAATTGATAAATGGGTGCATTATTTTGATATTTATGACCGCCATTTTTCGAGATTTCGTCACAAGGATATAACGATTGTGGAGATTGGTGTCTATCAGGGTGGCAGTCTGCAGATGTGGAAAGAGTATTTTGGCGACAAGGCGAAAATTCATGGAATTGATATCAATCCTCAATGCAAGGCACTTGAAGAGAAGAATATTACCATTCATATAGGTTCACAGTCGGATCGGGTCTTTCTCCGAGAGCTCAAAAAGAAGCTACCCAAAATTGACATTCTCATCGATGACGGCGGTCACATGATGCAGCAGCAGATAATCAGCTTCGAAGAGCTGTTCAGTGCAGTCAAAGACGGTGGTGTCTACCTTTGCGAAGATCTTCACACTTCATATTGGCTTAAAGACGGTGGCGGGCACAGGCGAGCCGGTACTTTTATCGAGTACAGCAAGAATTTTATTGACGAGCTCAATGCATTTCATTCTGAACAGAAGAGATTGCAGGTCAGTGACTTCACGACTTCCGTCGATTCAATTCATTATTATGACAGTATGCTGGTCATTGAGAAAAAAAAACGTGGCAAGCCCTATACCGAAAGAACCGGTACACCGAGCTTTGCCGATAGTCATCTTCGCCATTCCCGTATTCGCCGAGCTGCTTTTAAGCTCTCGCGGAACGGTATTAAAATTATCAATCAATGTCTGCGGTTTTTCCGGATTCGGAGTTTTATCTGGAAGTAATTTCACATTAATCGACACACTATGAAGAGTATTTCTGTAGTAATACCTAATTATAACGGTATAGATCTGCTCAAGCGGAATCTTCCGCATGTCTATCATGCACTCGACTCATCGGGAATTACCGATTATGAAATAATTGTAGCCGATGACTGCTCAAGAGACGGCTCGGTCGACTTTCTTCTGAAAGAATTTCCCGAGGTACTTGTCATCGCGCATCCGGGTAATTTTGGGTTCGCCGAAAATGTCAATAGTGGTATCTTCGCCAGCTGCAAGGAGTTGGTGCTTGTGCTTAATACTGATGTCGAGCTAACCGAAGGTTTTTTTATCCCGCTGATTCCCTATTTCGACCGGCCGAATACCTTCGGTGTAATGAGCAGAATCATTGCATTGGACTCTGACCACGTGCACGACGGAGCGAAATATCCGGATTATTCCTTTGCCCGTATCGGCTCGACTACGAACTACAGATGTTCTGATAAATCGAGTCTGTATACGTTGTTTTTAAGCGGTGCCAATGCACTCATTGACCGATTAAAGCTACTCGAACTCGGTGGTTTTGACGTCATGTACAGTCCGTACTATGCCGAAGATGTAGACCTCGGGCTCCGCGCTTGGAAAGTAGGCTACCGATGTTATTATGATGATACGGCATATTGCCGGCATTCGTTGTCGGAAACGATTCAAAAAGAAAAGCCGGCGAAGGTACGGACCATTTCCAAAAGAAATAAAATGTACCTCCATTATGTACATTTAGAAAATGGAGAGCGTACGATCTATCTGGCTCTTCTTGCTCTCAAGACGGCCGTAAGGGCGCTGCTGTTTCAACGCGTCTATGTAGATGCCTATAAAGAATTTACTAAGATGCGAAGCGAGGCAGATCGTGCGCGTGAACGTATCGGTACGATACAGAAGTATCATCAGTTCGCCATGACTATGAAGGATATTCGGACGACTATTCTGGAGTCAATAGGAACATCACCGATTACGAAGTTTTAAATGGAGTACCCAACAAGCGTATGAAAACCAAGAGTCAATATGTCTGTCAGTCCTGTGGCGCAGTATCCGGCGGCTGGGCAGGAAGATGCCATGTCTGCGGCACCTGGGATAGTATCGTCGAGGAGGTAGCCGAGCGGGGCAGTGCGAAAAAATCGACCTCCAAAGCCGGAGGAGGAATCATTACCCTCGGGGAAGTGGACACGCAATCGACACAACGGATACAGACCGGTATCAACGAACTCGACCGTGTGCTCGGCGGGGGAATTACCCCCGGTTCGCTCATCTTAGTCGGCGGTGACCCCGGTATCGGCAAGTCCACCCTCATGCTGCAGATGTGTGCTTTTCTCGAATCTTCACAGCCGTTATATATTACCGGCGAGGAATCACTTCATCAAATTAAGCAGAGGGCAGGGCGCCTGGCTCGAATTCCTGACTCACTCCGGCTGATGGCGGAGACGGGAATTGACGCAATCCTTTCGGCTATTTCGAGCAGCGGAGCAAAAGTTGTGATTGTCGATTCAATTCAAACGGTACATTCGGATCTCATCGAATCGACCGCCGGAAGTGTGTCGCAGGTACGCGAATGTGCCGCAATGCTGATGAAAGCGGCGAAAAAGTCCGGGACGGCAATATTTGTTGTGGGGCATGTAACGAAAGAAGGGATGATTGCCGGACCTAAAGTACTTGAACACATGGTAGATACCGTCCTGCAATTCGAAGGAGAGAAGACGTATTCGTATCGGATTCTGCGTGCAATCAAAAACCGTTACGGTTCGACCAACGAAATCGGAATCTTCGAAATGGCCGAAGAAGGCCTGCGCGAAGTGCCCAATCCGTCGGAGATTTTCCTGGCGGAGCGTAATCAGCAGGACTCGGGTACAGCAATTATTTCGACGATTGAGGGAACAAGACCACTGCTACTCGAAGTACAAGCATTGGTAACACCGACGAATTACAATGTGCCTCAAAGAACGCCGACCGGATTTGACCTCCGACGGCTGCAAATGATACTCGCCGTACTTGAAAAACGGCTGGGATTGAAATTCGGAGAGTACGATGTATTTGTCAATGTCGCCGGCGGAGTGTCGCTTGACGACCCCGGTGTCGATTTGGGTGTAGCTGCCGCGCTGGTGAGTTCGCTCCGGGACAATCCTCTCGACGCAAGTATGGTCATTATCGGTGAAGTCGGACTCACCGGCGAGGTACGTCCGGTGTCGGCAATAGAGCAGCGGGTGGCGGAGATTCAGAAATTGGGATTCGCAAGTGTGATGCTCCCGAAGTCGAATGCACTCAAGCTGCCGAAAGGATATGATGTACGACTGATACCGGTAGAGAGAATATCTCTCGCACTAGCGCAACTTATTGCTTAAATAAATGGTTAAGAGAATTAATAAGCCCGGCATGTAAAATATTTTCTCAAAAAGTGGAACAAAATACCATGAGCCAAAGTCAAACAGATAGTAAAGCGGATCAAAAGCGGATGACGACCCTGACAGATGAGGAGCTGATGCTGGAATTTCAGCAAGGTTCCGATGGTGCTTTTACCCTGCTGATGCGACGCTATAAAGATCAGGTTGTCAATTATGCATATCGTTTTTTGGGTAATTACGATGATGCTGTCGATGTAGGGCAGGAAGTGTTTGTCCGGGTGTATAAGTACAAGAATAATTTCGGACATGCGATTAAATTTACGACCTGGCTTTACACGATTACCGCTAATTTATCAAAAACCGAGCTCAAGCGTTATTGGCGGCGAAATTCAGTGTCGCTCGATCAAAAAGGAAGTGTAGAAAGTGACGATCAAACCTGGGACGTGCCCGATCACGATTATCTACCGGATGAGCGTGCAGACCAGTCGGAAATCGCTAAACGAGTACAAATAGCACTCATGAAAGTATCGCCGACAAATCGCGAACTGATTGTACTCCGGGATTTACAAGATTGCAGCTATGAACAGATTGCCGAAATCACTTCGCTTGAGTTAGGCACGGTAAAGTCGAGAATCAACCGAGGCCGAAAGCAACTGCAGGAACATTTACGCGACATCTATAACGATTATTTCCAGATATATACGAAGCAGGACGAAAAGTAAAAATCTCTATAGTACCAACCGATACTCTATGAATAGTGAATATACTCTTTTATCAGAACAATGAATACTCCATTAGAATACGACGAACAGCAGCCATCGGATGAATGGGCAAAGCTCCGGCAGTATGTCTCCTCTCCCAAGAGCAGTCAAGCCCTGCCTGACAACTTTGAGCAGAATGTAATGACCAAAATCCTCATGTCTGCCTCAAGCGTCACAGCCCCGGATACCTTTGAAGAAGAAGTCATGCGGAGAATCGCCGCAGAATCACAACCCGTACAACCTCAGAATTGGGAACGGATTGTCTCAGCTCTCAAAACACGCACAGCCGCAGTTATCGGTGTCGTTGCACTTATAACAGGAAGTACGATAAGTATTTACACAGTCAGTCAGCAGCAGGCACACCCGATCGCCGCGCCGCTGTTACCTAAGCAAGAAGCAGTTGAAATGGATCTTTCTCCGGTCCGCGTCGAGCGTGATACCAGATTTGATAACGTGAAGCAGACATCCTCGATGAAAGCAGCACGCACGCAAGACAGCATCAATCATCCAATACCCGGTAAAGCAACGCCGAAAAAAGCGTCCGATCAGGAAGAAGATTTCTAACCAACTCACCTTTCTCCGCCATAAAACCCTGAATGAGCAATCGTTTGGGGTTTTTTTGTGGGTTTTTACGTACACAGATTCATAGCTGTACTTGGGATTCACCGGCACGTTTAAAGCATAGTCACAGGGAACGCTACGTTGCATCACTATCAAGCTAGACAATCGGTGATAACCATAAGCTGCACTAAAACTACCTGTATCCATTGTGTCCTTTGTGGAATACCTTGGTGTTCTTTATGTTTAAATTGATTTTATTCGAGATTTCCTGAGAATAGAACGATATCTCTGCGACTCTGCGTTAAAAATCAGGTGCGCGACTCCATTCCTGCTCTTCACAATGACCGCCCGATAGTAAATTCTGTTGAATTTCATTCAATGCTGCTTGATAGATGCACGAACTCATCAATCCAAGCGGTGATTTTCGTTATTGGAAACTCAAAAAACAAAAAAAGTTTTCATTGTGAAACATTTTCCTTGACTTTGCCGAATTAATATCGTAATTTTGAAAACTAAAAAAACGAATTTAGTTTCCAGTATGTAATTATCGTGGAGGATGAAATGGAAAATCCGGAAGAACAGATCAAAGAAACCATGGTGCGCAATCGTATCGTAGAGGGGGCAAGGGAAGCTTTTTTTGAATATGGATTTAGTCGTGTGACGATGGATGAAGTATCAGAGAAGCTGGGCATGAGCAAAAAAACGCTCTACAAGCATTTTTCGAGTAAGGACTTGCTCTTAAAAGAAGTAATGCAGAGTTACTGTACCGGTATGGAATGTAAAATGAAGCCCATTATGGAAAACACCGATACAGATTTTATCGAAAAAATGATGACGATGGGTCCGATTGTAGCCGAAAATATAGCAAAAATACCCTTTCCGTTTCTCAAAGATTTAGAGCGCAATGCACCTGATACCTATCGGGAATATCTCGAGTGGCGAAGGAATAATATTACCGTCAATTTCGGAAACTTTCTTCGTGAGGGAATTCAAAAGCATGTTTTCCGTGATGACATGAATGTTGAGGCGATTGTCACGATGTATCTGACACTGATTGACGGAATGTTTCGCGCGGAAGTACTTAATAAATTACCACTTACACCCGGACAGGTGTATGTGATGATTGCCCGTACACTCACCGAAGGTATTATCGCCGAAGAAGCCCGCAACGGCTACATGCTGCGCACAAGACCGACGGTCGTCAATGATTTTTTTCTGTCAATTTGAAAAAAAAATGAAACATAGAAACTGTAAATACGTTTTCGGTTTCCAAAGTGACGTTCTCATCATATCCTAATTCTTATTAACTAAAAACAAACTGGTGTACTTAACTATTCAGAAAGAGTGTGTTATGAAGTTCATTAACCGAAGTCTGAGTCTGCTGACGATCTGCCTCATGAGCAGCGCGGCTCTCCCTGCACAATCACAGCAAAAAATGTCTCTTTCACTCGAAAAAGCTGTCGAGCTTGGTATTGCATCCAGCAAGATGCTCCATAGCTCGAAAGCAAAAATCGACGCAGCATATGCCAAAACCCGTGAGACGGATGCCAACAACCTACCGTCACTTTCATTTCAGGGCGGCTATACCCGCCTCTCGGCTGTTGAGCCGTTTACCTTCACAGCGCCGGGTACGACGACCAAACTTGTTCTTGCCGAGCCTGTCCTCGATAACTTCGTGCTGCAGCTCACCTTGCAGCAGCCGATTTTTACCGGATTTCGTCTTTCGAGTGCATCTCAAATGGCCGAGTATAATGCTCAGGCAACGAAAGTCGAGTCGCTGAAAGACAAATCTGATGTCGCCCTTGCCGTGAAAAATGCGTATTGGAATCTCTATAAAGCGCATGCATTACGGAAAGTAAACAACGAAAATGTGGCACAGATCAAAGCTCATCTTAAGGATATTCAATCTCTTCAACAGGGCGGACTTGCGACATTTAATGATGTCCTCAAGGTACAAGTGCAGCTCTCGGATGCACAGTACCGTCAGATCGACGCAAACAACATGGTGCAGCTCGCACAGGTGAGCCTGAATAATTATCTCGGACAGCCATTAACCACGGAGATCGAGCTGACAACGACAGCTCAATCAAGCACAAAAGATGCGCCGTCCTGGGAAAATTCACTCGAAGCTGCTCGCACGCAGCGCCCTGAAGTACGAGCCGCTGAACTGCGGATGAAGGCCGGTGAACAAGGTGTGACGATGGCTAAATCTGCCTGGTATCCGCAGGTATCGGTCGGCGCTCACTATAATTTCAACAACCCGAATCAACGGATTCAGCCACCACGGACACAGTTCGACGGTACATGGGATGTAGGCGTGAATGTATCGATGAACCTCTGGAATTGGGGTATTACCTCCGAGCAAACTTCTCAGGCGGAATTACAGGTTATTCAAGCACAGGACGCAATCGGACAGATCAGAGACGGGATTAATGTCGAAGTGACTCAAAGCTATCTCTCGCTTGAGCAGGCAAAAGAAAAACTCAAAGTCGCGCAGGAAGGCATTAAACAAGCAGAAGAAAACCTTAGACTTACAAATGAGCGCCTGAAAAACGGCGTAGCCCTGAGCACCGATGTCATTGATGCAGATTATGCACTTCTTCTGACGAAGACCAACCTTACCAATGCTGTTGTCGATGTAGAATTAGCCGTCGCCAAGCTCCAAAAAGCACTAGGTGAAGAATAAATTATTATCAACTATTATACATAAAGAGTTATGAAAAAAATTATTATAGGCACAATCTCGCTCGCCATTCTCATCCTCTTCGGCTATATCCTGATAAGCAATAAAGCCAAGAGTGAAGCAAAGACAAACGCAGTTTCAACTCAAATGTCGAAAGAAATTCCGGTTACCGTTACCCTGGTCGAACAGCAAACGTTAAGCGATAATTTGTCCATGATTGGTACAATTCTCCCGAATAATGATGTCAATGTCCTGAGTGAAACACAGGGCAGAGTAACCCAAATGATGGCCAAAGTAGGTGAATTTAAATCTGCCGGCGCTGTCATTGCAACGGTCGATGATGAACTCCGTCAGGCAGCACTCATCAGCGCACAGGCGAATTACGACAAAGCGCTCAGCGATTGGAACCGTTATGAAAAGCTATTTAAAGAAAATGCAATGACTTCGCTTCAGCTCGACGGTGCACGCCTTGCACTCAAAATGGCCGAATCTCAGCTCATCGTCGCCAAACGCCAGCTCAAAGACACAAAAATTACCACTCCCGTTTCCGGGGTCGTTGCATCGCGCTTCATTGATGCAGGCGCATCAGTAGACAACAAGTCGCCGATTGTCAATATCGTTGATATTACTACTCTTAAAGTGAGAATGAATGTTGCCGAAAAAGACGCATTCGCTCTGAAAGCAGGCGATAAAGTCACTATTACAACTGAAGTGTATCCGGGTGTGAAATTCACAGGAAATGTGATGAGCGTGGGCTCAAAAGGCGATGAAGCTCATACCTATCCTGTAGAAATTTCCCTGCCGAACAGTCGGGAAAATCCCCTCAAAGCCGGTATGTTCGCCCGGGTGAATTTTACAACCATCGCACGGCCAAATTCACTTATTATTCCTCGCTCGTCACTCGTTGGAAGCGTTAAAGATGCGCATGTTTTTGTGGTGGAAAACAACAAAACAGCCCGCCTGAAAAAAGTACTCATTGGTTCGGAAGCAGAGTCTAATCTTGAAGTATTACAAGGCGTTACAACCGGGGAAGTGGTCGTTGTCAATGGTCAAAACAACCTCAAAGATGGTGCTGAAGTAAGAATAATTAAATAATTCCCCCCAACCTTCAACCAACACTATACTCATCCAGTTTTTGGAGATATCTTATGACAGTTACAGAACTTGCCATCAAACGTCCTACGCTTGTGGTAGTACTTTTCGCGATTTTGGGTGTGCTTGGAATATTCGGTTATTCCCAGCTCAAATACGAGCTGCTCCCGAAAATCAGTCCACCAATTATAAATATATCAACCATTTATCCCGGAGCATCGCCGAGTGAAGTAGAGACTTCCATTACCAAGCCGATCGAAGATGCCGTCGCCGGAATTGACAAAGTATCAGCCGTCCGCGCCACCTCAGCCGAGGGACGCTCGACAGTAACAGTAGAAATGAAGCAAGGCGCCAATATTGATCTTGCGCTGCAGGATGCACAACGTCGTGTCAATGGTGCACAAATGCTCCTGCCGAAAGATGCCCGCACGCCGATTATATCAAAATTTGCACTCGATGAAATTCCGGTCGTCCGTATGGGAGCTACGAGCAATATGCCTGCGAGGGAATTTTATCAATTTGTGAAAGACCACCTGCAACCCGAACTCTCTAAATTACAGGGCGTTGGACTCATTACGGTCGTCGGGGGGGAAGAAAGGGAAGTGAAAGTCAACCTCGATGCACAGAAATTACGTGCCTATAGTCTGGCGATTAATCAGGTCACACAGATTATTAAAGCTTCAAATCTTGACTTTCCGACCGGAAATGTCAAAGAAATTGACGGGCAATTTGTTGTGCGCGTCGCCGGTAAGTTTAATTCAATCGACGAACTCAAAAATTTGGTCGTCGGCCGCTCACGTCAGGGAGGCGATATCCGCCTGCAGGATGTGGCAGAAGTAGAAGACGGCCGTAAAGATTATTCAAATATAAGTCGTTTAAGTGGAAATACTTCGATAGGAATTCTCGTGTCGAAGCAGTCTGATGCAAATTCTGTTGATGTCAGTAAACTCGTACGTGAACAAATCGCATCGATGGAAAAAACATACGAGAAGAAAAACCTCAAATTCACTATCGCACAAGACGGCTCGCTCTTTACCATTGACGCTGCTGACGCCGTAAAACACGACCTTTTTATTGCGATTCTGCTCGTGGCATTTGTGATGATGGTGTTTTTGCACAGCTTCCGCAACTCCGTCATCGTCATGGTGTCGATCCCCGCCTCGTTGATTTCAACGCTGTTCTTTATGTATGTATTCAATATGACGTTGAATTTAATGACCTTACTCGGGATGTCGCTCGTGATTGGTATCTTGGTCGATGACTCGATTGTGGTGCTCGAAAATATCTACCGCCACCTGGAAAAAGGAGAAAACAAACGAAAAGCTGCGCTCGAAGGACGGAATGAAATTGGTTTTGCAGCGCTCTCAATTACACTCGTCGACGTGGTGGTATTCGTACCACTCTCGCTTGTATCCGGCTTGGTTGGTAATATCTTACGGGAATTCGCTCTCGTCGTCGTGGTCTCTACATTATTCAGCTTGCTGGTGTCCTTTACTATCATTCCGGTGCTCGCTTCACGATTTGCCAAGGTCGAACATCTCACAAAAAATACGATCATGGGGCGCTTCGGCTTGTGGTTCGAAGGAATTTTCTCTTCCATTACCCGCAGCTATCATGGCATTCTCGCCTGGAGTCTTAAAAACTGGTGGACACGCTCTACGATTGTCGTCAGCTCAGTGTTGCTGCTCATAAGTTCATTCTTACTCGTCGTGTTTGGATTCATCGGTGCAGAATTTATCTCTCAATCCGATCGTGGTGAATTCGCCGTAACGATCGAATTACCACCCGGTGCGACGATTGAAAATACTAACTTTGCAACGCTGCAAGTCGAGCAAATACTAAGAGATATACCGGAGGTTGATCGTACGTTCGTCACCGTCGGTGCTTCCAATGAAGGTCTACTCGGTCAATCATCCAATAATTCTGCAGAAATCAATGTGGCACTCACGCCGAAAGAAAGCAGAACGCGCTCGACGGATGATATCGGGCAGGTCATTAAGTCGAAAGTACAGAATTTGCCGGGACTGAAAGTACGCGTTAATCCAATCGGTATCTTTGGAACAGCGAATCAAACGCCGATTCAGATTGTCATCAGCGGCACAAATTTCAAAGATGTTAATAAAGGGGCTAATCATATTGCCGACTTGCTCAAGCAAATAAAAGGTACGGCCGATGTGCGCTTATCTGCGGAAGACGGCAAGCCGGAAACAAGAGTCGAAATTGACCGCCAAAAGCTTGCAGCACTTGGTCTTACGATCGCAGAAGTCGGCTCTTCGCTCAGAGTGGCACTCAGCGGCGATGATGATGCCAAATACCGCGATGGCAATGATGAGTATTCGATGCGGATAATTCTTGATCAGGATGATAGATCAAAAACAGAAAACCTCAAAGCGCTTTCATTTGTCAATAATCGTGGGCAACAGGTCGAATTACAGCAATTTGCCGATATTTATACGGCGACCGGACCGACCAAACTCCAACGTGAAAATCGTAATACTGCGATTACAGTATTTTCGCAAGCACTCGGAAAACCAAGCGGTACGATTATTACGGAGTTCGAAGCAGCACTCAAGGCGCACCCTGTACAGGCAGGTCTTGACGTTACCTATCTCGGCGATACGAAAAACCAACAAGAGTCATTTCTCAGTTTGTTGATTGCCTTCGGAGCAGCTATTTTGTTTGTGTATCTTATCATGGTCGCGCTCTACGACTCGTATATTTATCCGTTCGTCGTGCTCTTCTCCATCCCCGTAGCGCTTATCGGCGCGCTGCTTGCGATGGCATTGAACATGAAAGCGCTCGGTATTTTCCCGATTCTCGGAATTATCATGCTCATTGGTCTCGTGGCAAAGAATGCAATTCTCCTCGTCGATCGTACCAATCAAATGCGCGGTGAAGGACTTGGCGTAATCCCGGCATTGCTCGAAGCAGGCGAAACGCGGCTCCGTCCTATCGTCATGACGACACTTTCGATGGTTATCGGTATGCTCCCGATTGCATTGTCCTCAAGCTCAGGTGCCGAGTGGAAAACAGGTCTCGCATGGGCGCTCATCGGCGGTCTTTCTAGTTCGTTGCTCTTGACGCTGGTGCTTGTTCCTGTTATATATATTTTTATGGAATCAATAACTGTTGCAGTGAAGGCGTTTTTTGCACGATTAGCAAAAGTCGAAGTAGTTGGGTATTACCAGATAATAGGAGCTGCAATCTATTTTATAGGATTCCTAATTAATATGATGGCGGCAATAAAGTCGGGTGTTGTAATTAATGGAATCGGAATCTTTAATATGGTATTGATTCTAGGATTCTATATTTTTTCAATTTATTGTGGATATCTATTATTGAAAGGAAAGTTGGATCTAGGATTTAAACTCTCAATAATTAATCAAGCTTTGCAAATATTCAGTATTACAATTTTTGGCAATGTTTTTAAATTTGTAGCTGGACCTGTAATATCTCCTGTATTCGAAATTAGTACCTCCGTTAAAGCAGGTTTTACGTATGTATATTCAGGTTACCATTTTGATGTAAACACTGATCATAGTATTTCAATATTTGGTATTAATCTTGTAGCTTGCTATGTAATTTATCTGATTACTAAAATCAAAAAAACGAATGTAGATACTCTCCAAATTGATACAATTGGACAACCTGTTAACGAGCATACGTAACAGATAGTTGGCATATACCTCATTCAGTCATAAAAAAAAGCCGAAGGATGAATAATCCTTCGGCTTTTTATGTTTTGTCCTATCAATCACTTTACTTTAATAATCCAATTGACGGATGTATTCTTGGGGCGTGACTCGACGGAGGTGTTTGCTGTGTCGGTAGTCGTCGTGCCCAATGGTAGTCCTGTTGGACCGGTGGTCGGTTCTTGCGGAACACGACTTCCGCCGTCTTTGGTGAGTAATATATAGCTGTTATCTACTAATTGTGTAGTAAATTGATCACCGCGTGCGCTCACAAATTTTGTCAAATCACCATGAATTTTCTGGGTAATAATCTCATTGTCCGTGCCGGCGCCGGCTGCATTGGCTTCAAACACAAAATGACGGTGCACTTCGAGTGCATCCATTTGAACGCTTCCGACTCTGTTCCGCTCGCTCAGTCCCGTCGCATATTTTGTTCGCGTCCATCTATCCGGGTCACGTGTCGTCGATGTGTGCGTAGTATAGCTTGAGTCGAGTCCGCGGAGGAATGTACCACGGTAGTCGGGGAGGGAGAAAAATCCGGCACCGAGCGAACCGTACAGTTTGCCAATTATCTTATATAATTGGGGAAAAGAATCGATACTCACCGAGAGACCATCGCAGAACATCCAGCCCTTGGGAAGAGTATTTTCACCGGCATACGCCATGACCGAACCTATGGGAACGTCGGTCGATGGTGCCCATGTAGTACCGCTCCATTTTAAGACCTGTCCTGTATCTGCGCCGCCGCGTTCGAGTGAACTGAGCGGAATTGTACCGAGATTTATGGTTAATTTACCATTCCCGCTCGTCAGCACCAGCCCGCCATCGGTGTTTCGGATATTTCCGCCGGTGATCTTGATTGCATTATTATTGAGTGGGTCGATAGTGATTACAATTCCCGTATCACCGACTACGGTAGGGAGTGAACCGCCGCCGGTGGTATTATCCGTACCCGCAACCCAATTCGTGCCGTCAAACTTGAGCACATCGCCTGTTTTGGGTGTCGCCTGCACTCCAATACCGTTGATACGTGAAGAGTTAAAGGATGACCCTGAGGAAGAAAAAGGAATTTTGTCATTGAGCGTGAGATTTTGGTTGAAATTCCGGAGCGACATGGTGATAAAATAGGGTTCGTTGAAGGGCAACTCACTCAGATTCAGAAAGTTACCTGCGCCATTTGCTCTGTTGTTCTTCGTGCCAAGATAGACGGTAAAGAGTCCTCCCGTCACCGAAATGCTATCCTGATCGAGTTCGCCATACGACTCAGACCACAGCAGAGTGCCGGCAGTGTTTCGAATCTCGAAGGTCATACTATACCTGCCGTCCGGCGAGACCGGCTTGCCCGATGCATCTGTCAGCACGCCTTGGTAACTGATAGTTCGGGGGATTTGAGCAATACTCTCAAAAGGATTGCTGCCAAGAAACGCTGCCACAAGAGCAGCACACGCGAAAAATTTATTCATGGAAATACTCCAAAAATGTGAATGAAGGGGAGAATAATAAATGGATGATATGTAAATGTTTATGGATTTTGGCAATTGTCTGTGTTTTGGTCTTCAAATTCCATGGTAGGGGCGAATTGCATTCGCCCTTGACCTTAGCATGACCTGGGCGAATGCGATTCGCCCCTACGGATTATCCACAAAGAATGTCAGAGAATCAATGTAACGGTACTAAACCTCAACGCTTACGATTGAGCTCAGCGCGCACAAACGCCACCGCAACTCTGAGCTCGGGGAAATCATATTCACTGCCTATGACAGCCCGCACTTCTCGAAGTACAGCTCGTGGATTCGAATGAAGCGCCTCGCGCGTCAATTCATACAATTCATCAGAAATCAGCATTTGGCGTTCGAGCATCACGCCTCCTTCGAGCGCTTGTTGTAGATGTTGGGCGATCGTTGCCGGTGCCATGTCACGTTCTTCTGCTATAGATGTCAATGATTTGCCGGCTTTGGCGAATTGTACACTGCTCATCACTGTCGGAGGGAGGGACGCCGCAATTTCAGTAGGAACATGTTCTTCTTTTGCAAGACGGGAGCGAATAAGATGCAGGAATTGCGCCGAAAATCGGGTCATGAAATTCTCACC
>JBPOHH010000646.1:0-3701 GCA_052035765.1 Bacteroidota bacterium | reverse complement strand
CTAATATTTTACCCACACGTTTTGATTGTGGTAATTCCATCGCGATGGTCTCTACGCGGGATCCACCGGCAACTGACGCGCGCTCTTCAATCGGCTTGGACTTGGCTTTCATAATGTCCGGTAATTTAGGATACCGTGGATCGTTGAGTCCTTTTTGTGCCGATATTACACACGGTAATGACGCCTGTACTACTTCTTTGCCGCCTTCAATATCGCGCTCGGCAGTGACATTCGAACCGTCAATTGACCACGAAGAAACCACCGAAATCGATGGCATACCAAGTAATTCGCCAACCATTGACGCCATTCCGAATGAATCATAATCAATACTTTGACGACCCACAATGACCACATCCGGTGATTGTGATCTGGCATATTCAGCGATATTTACCGCTACCGAATAGCTGTCATCTTTCGCTTCGTCCTTGACAATGACCGCTTTGTCAACACCCATTGCGAGCGCTGTGCGGAGAATTTCTTTTGCGGATTCTCCTCCTACGGTAAGAGCAGTAACAGTACCGCTAAACTTCTCCCGGAGGCGTAATCCTTCTTCGATCGTAAACTCATCATACGGGTTCAAAATAAACTTCACACCGGTCTTATCTATCGTTTTTCCGTCGGCTCCAACGGCTACCTTTGTGGTTGTATCAGGCACTTGGGAAATACATACAAGAATATTCATTCCATTCTCCTTTGTTTCAAATAGTAATTTGCATTGCAAAAATACGAAAAACTCTAAAATTAGCGGTTGTTTCGTGCTTTGATGAGCTTTCCGTAATTTTGCGGATATGAATTCTCTATTTACTCATTTCCATCGGCTCAACACATGAAAGCAGTCCTACTTACCGAACACGGCGGTTCTGATAAACTTCTCTATACCAACGACTTCCCTACTCCTTCATGCGGAGCTGGAGATATCCTCGTCCGCATCAAAGCCACCAGTGTCAATCGCGCCGATATTGTCGTGCGCAACGGCTACCCAATGCTCACGATACCCATGCCGCATATCCTAGGCGGCGATATCGTCGGCGAAATTGCCGAAATAGGTTCGGACGTCGAGGGCTATTCTATAGGTGACCGCGTACTCGCGCTTCCGATAATATCGTGCGGTGAATGTCATTTATGCACCACCAAACCCGATCAGAATCATCTCTGTCTCAAATGGCTGTATTATGGTATGCATATTCATGGCGGCTATGCCGAATATTGCGCTGTGCCGGCCAAAAATATCGTTCGTATTCCGGATAGCATCTCGTTCGAAGAAGCGACTGCCTTCGGTGTAGCCGGACTCACAGCCTATCATGCGCTCTATACAGTAGCCAAGCTTGAGCCGGGAGAAACGTTTTTTATTTGGGGCGGCTCAGGCGGCTTGGGTACAATTGCCGTACAACTTGCCAAAGCAGCAGGCGCGATTGTCATAGCCACCGTCGGTAAAGATGAGAAAAAAGAGACAATTGCAGGTCTTGGAGCCGATTATGTATTTAATCACTACACCGACGATGTCCCGGCGGAAGTCAAGAAATTATTCCCGTTTGGAGTCGATTGTATCATGGATTATGCAGGCGCTGCGACCTTTCCGAAAAGCTTCGATATGCTGCGTAAAGGCGGACGCATGCTCCTCTGCGGGATTCTCACCGGACGTGAAACGACGCTGAGCATTCATCAAACGTATCTCCGGCATCTCTCGATACACGGACTCTATTTGGGTACCCGTCGGGAAATGGAAGAATTACTCGCCCTTGCCGCCGAGAAAAGTATCAAGCCGCTCATCGGACGAGTGATGGATCTGAGCCGGGCAGCAGAAGCACACGAACTCATGGTGTCGGGAAATTACCTTGGGAAAATCGTACTGACGGTATAACTGTAACCTACAGATCATTTAATACTTGCACACATTCCCAACGCCGGTGATCGGAGTTGGGAATTACTCTGCAATGCCTATTTAACACGATTTTTGGGGTTAAAATCGTATTTTTGAAGAGTTGATTGGCTGATGTTTCTGCCGGGAATACGTTGTCTTGGTTTATTATGCTCAAAGAACTCCTCAAACCCGAAATCCTCGAACTCATCGAATACCGTCAGTGGACAGATCTCCGCGATGTGCTTACCTCCTGGGAACCTGCCGAAATTGCTGACCTTATGCTCGATGTAGAGCAGGCAGACCGCGTCCTGCTGTTTCGTTCACTGCCGCGAGATGTGTCAGCAGAGGTTTTTGCCTACTTAGAATCCGATCAGCAGGATGCACTCCTTCATGAGCTCACCAATCAGGAAACACGTGAAATTCTCTCTCAACTTCCACCCGACGACCGCACTGCATTACTCGAAGAATTACCCGCCGAAGCCACACAAAAGCTGCTCAATTTACTCTCACCAGAAGATTTAAAAGAAGCCCGGGTTCTGCTCGGATATCCCGAACAAAGCATCGGCCGCTTGACGACACCGCATTTTGTGTCGGTGAGAGCCGATTGGTCTATTAAGCAAGCACTTGCTCATATTCGGAGTTATGAGAAAAACAGCGAGACCATCAACAGCATCTATGTCACCGACAACAGTGGACGCCTGCTCGATGATATCATGCTCCGTGCGTTTATTTTTGCCGATCCGAAAGAGTCGATTCGCAGTATAATGGACGAAAATGTAGTCAGCGTTTCGGCATTTGACGATCAGGAAGAAGCCGTTCGCGCGATGGAAAAGTATGATATTCCTGCACTTCCGGTAGTTGATTCGGCAGGAGTACTGATTGGTATCGTTACATTTGACGACGTGATGGATGTCTCCGAAGAAGAAGCGACCGAGGATTTTCAAAAATTCGGTGGTATGGAGGCACTCGACAAACCGTACAATACGATTTCGTTTTTGGGAATGGTCAAAAAACGCGCCGGCTGGCTGGTGATTCTCTTCGTCGGTGAAATGTTCACCGCGACTGCCCTCAGCTACTTCGAAGGTGCTCTCGAAAAAGCGATTATCCTCTCGATGTTTCTTCCACTCATCATGTCGAGCGGCGGGAATTCTGGTTCACAAGCAGCCACGCTCATGGTGCGTGCTATATCCTTAGGCGAAGTACATCTTAAAGACTGGTGGTGGGTCATGCGACGCGAGTTTCTTTCAGGTCTGCTGTTAGGGGTAATCTTAGGTGTCATCGGTTTTGTCCGAATCGTCGCTTGGTCGTCATTCACGAATGCCTACGGACCGCATTATCTGCCGATTGCCCTCACCGTCTCTTTATCCCTTGTTGGCGTGGTATTGTGGGGTTCACTCAGCGGCTCTATGCTCCCCTTTCTCCTTAAAAAACTCAATTTTGACCCCGCTGCATCTTCAGCGCCGTTTGTGGCGACCTTGGTGGATGTGACGGGAATTATCATCTATTTCAGCTTTGCCGTGTGGCTGCTTAAGGGCACGTTGTTGTAATTACAAGCAGAAAATTCAGTAGTTTCGCGCCTGCAGAACTTCATTTGTGTTGGCGAACATCACATAACGTTTACAATCAATTCTATCAAAGGAACATCAATGTACGGAGCATTTCAGGAATTCTTACAAAATGAATTAACATCCATACGTGACAATGGATTATACAAGTCAGAACGTATCATTACCTCGCCACAGGGTGCAGAAATTACCGTCGAAGGTACTGAGAAACATGTTCTGAATTTCTGTGCAAATAACTACCTCGGGCTCTCCTCTCATCCTCGGGTCATTGCCGC
>JBPOHH010000086.1:0-5008 GCA_052035765.1 Bacteroidota bacterium | reverse complement strand
ATCACCGCTTCAACACCATCCAAATCTCCGTCCCCACACCCAGCGTGCTCTCGACACCAAACGGTGCCTGATGCGCTTCTAAGATATGCTTGACAATTGCGAGTCCTAAGCCAGTGCCGCCTACACTCCGCGAACGTCCGGCATCGACCCTGTAGAATCTCTCAAAAATCCGTGATTTCTGTTCGTCCGGGATGCCGATACCTGTGTCGATGATTCTCACCTTCACATCCTGTGCGCGCGTCTCGACCACTACCCGTACGCTGCCCTTTTCGCGGTTGTATTTAATTGCATTCTGCATGATATTGACGATGACCTGCGCGAGGCGTTCTTTGTCGCCATAGACCATAAGTTCTTGGTCATTCTGGCAATTAGACGTGAGCTCGATCTCGCTCTGCGCTGCCTGAAATTCAAGCGAGGCAATTGTCTCGCGGATAATATCGCAGAGGTTGAAATACCGAAAACTCAGCCGCATTTCGCCGGACTCGATCTTGGAAATGTCGATTAAATCGGACAGTAAGACATTGAGACGCTTGGTGTTTTGATGCGCCCGCTCGACGAATTTCCGGCTCACGTCTTTGTCTTCGAGTGCGCCGTCGAGGAGCGTCTCAAGGTAACCCTGAATCGAGAAAATCGGCGTGCGGAGTTCGTGCGATACATTCCCCAAAAACTCCGACCGCACGCGTTCTAACTTTTTCATTTCGGCGATATCTTTACCTGCTTTATCGGCGAGCGAATTGACGGCTTCGGCGGCTCGGTATGCTTCAGAAGTGGGCATTGTATCAAGAGGTGCACGGGCTGTGGTCACGCCACCCGAGACGAGTTTTGCGGCTTCGGCGATTTGTAGAAAGGGCATTTCGCTCATGCGGTGGAGAAGCTTGGTGAGGGTGTCTAATGCAAGATAGTTAAGCAGTAGAGCAACGGTTGTAAAAATAAGAAGTTGTATCGAGAAAGCGATTGATAGCCGGAAGATAACTACTGCCACTACGGCGGTAATCACCGTAAAGACGGGAAGCCAGACGAATAAAAAACGACGGATAATCAGACGTGAATGAGGCGGAAGGGGACGTGTCATCTTCAATAAACTACCAGAGAGAGAATGTGCCGCGGGGAGGAGGAGCGACGCCGTGAATAAATAACATTTTCCCAAATATACAATTTTCGGGAGAGGTAATGAGGAGTTTGCCAAAAGATAATGTGTCGTGTCGTCGAAGTGCAGCCAATTGTATTGCTGCTGACGAAAAATAGGATGCAGGAGTATTACTCTTTCGTAATCGTAAACTCAACGCGTCTATTGAGTTGGCGACCTTCTTCAGTGTCATTCGGTGCCTCGGGCTTGGACTTGCCGTAGCCGCGGGATGTAATTCGCGAGGAGTCAATTCCATGAGAAATGATATAGTTCAGCACCGCTTGGGCGCGATTTTCAGAAAGAGTGATATTATCCTCATCACTGCCGACATTATCGGTGTGACCGGCAATCTGTATTTCTACCGTTGGGCTAACACTCATAAATTGCACGACATTATCGAGTTCGACAAACGATTCGGGCTTGAGGTCGGCTTTCGCAAATTCGAAAAACATATTCGTAAGGCGGAAGGTCTGTCCCACGACAATCGGATTGAGATAGATATCTTTTGTAAATTCCTGATACTCTGTAAGTGTAGCAGTACTAATGCGTTCGGTCATAGCGTAATAATTTTTCGATTCCACGCGCAAAGAGTATTCATTGCCGGCAGGGAGGATGGTTTTGTATTCACCGGTGACACGATTGGAATGAGTGGTGCCGCGGTGTGAACTGTCAGCGACTGCCTTGTAAGTGATTGTTGCGTCAATCGGAAGCTTGGTCTTTGCATTATACACATGACCCGAGAGGAGCATCACCGGCTGTGGCTTCGCTTCTTTGGACAGAACAATCCGAAAGACATCATCTTCTCCTATGGAATTAGCGGTGGAGGTGAAATAAGCAAAGGAACCTGAAGCTGCAAGCGAATAACCGGCATCGAATTTAGCAGTGTTGATTCCCGGACCGAGATTCTCGGGTTCTGACCATTTCAACCACGAATCATCGAGCCGTCTGGTGATAAATAAGTCATTACTACCATAACCGCTTAGTCCATTCGTTGAGTAATAGAGCGTCACACCGTCGGCGGCGAGGAACGGACCATTTTCATTGCCGGGTGTGTTGATTGTTTCACCGAGATTGATAGGTTCGCTCCATTCTCCGGTTTCGGTGAGAAAAGTCGCATACAAATCATTAAACCCATACGTTTGATCGGCTTCAATAGACATGAGAATTGTTTTGCCGTCCGGCGAGAGTGCATATTCTGCATGATTACTTTTGCTGACCAAATTCCGTATCTTCAGATTCTCCGGCTTGCTCCATCCATCCTGCGTTTTATGGGTCATCGAGAGACCTCGTCCTGCGCTTGACCCGTCCGGTTTGTAAAGGTTACCGAGCAAAAGTGTCGTTCCGTCAGGCGAAATGGAATTCACATAATTATTCCCCTCATTATTAATTGGCTTGCCGATATTAATGGCCGGTGTCCACGTGCTGTCAGCCCGTAGAGTCGAATACCATACATCACGCCCGCTACTGACTCCGCCGACATTGTCAGGATGATTAAGCCGGCTGATATACAGCGTTCTGCCGTCCGGTGATACGGCATCTATAGCATCACTGTAATGAGAATTAATCGACGAACCTAAATTTTCGGGAATTGCCTTGTATCCCAACGATGTAGCGAGATTAATCGTTGCCTTCACCGAGTCCTCGGAGTCCGAAATTCCTACCGCATCAATTTCATTCCACCCGCTCACCTTCCCGGGCTGCAGAATAAGCGTCACTGCCTCGACCTTGTAGTCGGTCAGTGGCAAAAAGATATTCAGCATGCGCGCACGCTCTTTAATTTTTTGCGGTTCTGCCGTATAAATGACATGCTCAATCCCCGCAGTATCTGTGAGGATGACCCGGACTACTGCACCGGGAGCACAACTTTCCCCAATCGCAACCTGGCGGATTTCCATTGGGTTAGAATAGCCAAGCTTGAGCGTCGCTTCGAGCCATGACTCACTGTCACCGAGCTGTTCGACAGCCCACGCCATCGGACTGTCTCCGCCTGTCGGCAGGCAATTCGGTTTACCAAGCGCCTGTTTTGCAGCGCTCTTCGTTTCAGAATATTGAGAAGAATACTTCAGGACTTTCGTAGCCCATTGTACATATTGGGAATACGCATGTGATGGCATGCACACGTACATGCACGCCACGAAGGAGAGCACAAATTTCATAACACCCCATGACCCTGTACGACAGATGGTCAACGGCACCACCCGCTCATACAATTGTAAGTTTGATGTAGTAACTCCTTGCAGTGCGCCCTATTATGCCGAAGGAACGACTTCGGCATCGTTGCAAGTGTAGAGAGGATGAGTGAGACTCTCAGCCGTAAATTGCTCCATCATGTGGCAGGATGATAGAAACGTTTCAGGAATATATCGCCTGAGGGTGTCACTCAGGTGCAATATAACGATTTTTTGCCGCATAGAAGGCATAGCCGAGGGATGGGAAATTAACCGGTTGAGAAGAAATAGAACGATGATATATACACGGCTGACGCATACCTATCCTATCGGGTGACCGCTACGGTTACCTCTTCAGAAAGCGGGGATTCACCACGCTCACTGACCATCCGGATGGCATATCGGTACCTCCCGAACCCGAAAAGCTTGGAATCAATGAATTCACGAGTAGTCGATGCGACAGCCGAAAGCTGCGTCAGGTCATTTTCATCATACGCCCGATATAGTACAAACCAATACTTATCAACCGGTTTGGAAGGATATTCCCAGGAAATCTTGACAGAATTACCCACCGAGTCATACACACAGCGAATACTATCAACGACCGGTCGCACACCCGTATCATACGGCCGCCCAACCACCGACGGCGAGGGAAGCGAAGCAAGATTACTGCTGTCAATAGCGATCAGCCGATACTCGTACATCGTGTTTTGAATGACCAATGTATCGGTGTATGCGCTTGCTGTTGCTGAGAGTTGCGCGTGCTGTGTCCATGCTGTTTCTCCTGTGATTTTCCGCTCAAGCCGATGCTCTTTCACATCCTTGCTCCCCGATGGCGCGAATTCCAAATGTACAGACTTCGGTTCGACGAAAACGCTACGGATAAACGGCGTTTCCGGTGGAACGACATCCGGACGGCGGAGTTCGATAATATCCGTTGGAATTGAGTGCAGATACCGCGTGTCAACAGCGACAACTTTATAATACACATTCGGTGTAAGTGTTTGAATTAAAATAGTATCGGTAAATACCGTGTCCAGCAGAACAAGATTGCTTTTTTGCGTAAATTCATGATCGCGTTGATTCGCCCAGAGCACGCGGTAGCCGAGGAGATCTTTTTCCTCGCCAAGATTCCAGATAAGCCGCACGACGCCATTGGTGTCAACCGTACCACGCACTCCCTGCGGCGTTTGCGGTGGGATTGTATCGCGCATCTCAGCATAGACCATCTGTAATGCGCTCGAATTTCCTGCTGTATCAACCGCGATAACAGTATAGTACGGTTCGTCTTCGCTCGCCGCCGTATCGACAAACTGCGTCGCCGTTTTGGGCAGATAATCCTTGTGCAGCGGATAATACCGCGAGGCGGCGGAGTCACTTTTCATCACCACAAATCCCGCAAGATCACCGGGCGGCGAAGGCATTTCCCATTCCAGAAGAATAGATGAACCGGCGTAACCGAATGGTTTTTTAATACTTGGCGTAGGCGGCGGTGTGCGGTCACGTCCCATTGCGACAATTTCAGCCGCCGGACTCTCACTGCCGAACATATCGACACCCCGCACGCGATAGGTATAGGGAATATAATTACCTGATGCAGTATCTTCAAAAGAATTGGTGTACGTTTTTTTACCGGGTTGCACGAGCGTGAATAATGGCAGGGAATTGAGCTTACCTTCTTTACCATCTTTGGCTTGGCGATAGATATAATAGC
>JBPOHH010000665.1:0-2010 GCA_052035765.1 Bacteroidota bacterium | reverse complement strand
TTTGTGCCCCGCCTTTCGTTTCTTGTATCTCTCTTTACAGCGATTATTGGTTTCTTCATCGGTACAGTTGAAAAATCATTAACTGTTGCTACTAATGGATTTATATCGGCTACTGATGTAGTGAATGCATTGCTGATGATCGCCGCTGTCGATCGCAGTGTGAAGCAGGCGGATTTTAATTTTAATTATGGTTATGGGAAGTACGAAAGCTTGGCGATTCTCTCAAGCGCGCTTTTACTGCTGATTGTATCGGTCAATGTTTTGATTGAAGCAATTCAAACATTCGGTCAGCCGTCGGGGGTCGATAATTACACCCTTCTCGCTACGTTCTCAACGTTCTCACTCGTCACCATGCTCCTATTGCACCGAGTACAGGTGTCCTTTGTCAAGAAATTCCATTTGCCGATGTTGCAGTATGACACAGCCGTCCTTCATTCGGATATTTGGATCGAAGTCGGCGTACTAGCAAATATTATGATGGGTGCAGCGCTGCATTTTTACGGCGCGTTGACTGTCGCTCGGCTTGTGGATACAATTACAGCTGTTTTGCTGGTGATTACAGCGATGAGGATACCGTTTCTCTATGGTAAAGAAGCACTTAATCAATTGCTTGATAAGACGGTTGCTGAGGATATTCAGATGGATTTACTCACGGTGATTGTCGAAAATATCGATTCATTTTGTGAGTTCAAAAGCGTGCATACTCGTCAGTCGGGTAAGGATTTGTTTATTGAAATTGACCTCGTGATGCCATTTGACTACACGCTCGAACAAAATTTCATCCTCGAAAATAAAATCAAAGACCGCGTTATGGAGAAATTTCCAACCTCGATTTTCCGCATTTATGCCACGCCTTGTCCAAAAGATTGCATGAAAAACGGCAAGTGCTTTTGTCCTGTCAAGTCATAATTCCCTTAGCTGCGCCCTTGTTCTGAAGTCTTGGTCTCACTTATAATTTTCCCGTCCGCCATTTCAATAATCCGATGCGTACGCCGCGCAAAATCAGGATCATGCGTAACAATGAGCATTGTTTGCTTCTTTTCCTGAACAATTGAATTGAAGATATCAAACACCATATCACTGTTCTTTTTGTCCAAATTTCCGGTCGGCTCATCGCCCATAACAATTAGTGGGTCATTAATCAGCGCGCGGGCAATCGCTACACGCTGCTTCTGTCCGCCGCTGAGCTGATTGGGAGACTTCAGCGCTTGCGAGTGCATATCGAGCGTGCGGAGGTGTTCCATCGCGCGGTGCTCGATTTCCTGAAGCGAATATTTAGCAAGCTTGATACCCGGAATCATCACATTTTTCAATACATTATACTCATTGAGCAGGTAGTGAAATTGAAAAACAAACCCAATATATTCATTCCTGATTTTTGCTAAATCTTTGTCGGTCTCATTCGCAAGCGTCTCGCCGTTGATAAAGAGCTCGCCCTCGTAGTCCGTGTCCATCGTTGAGAGAATATAGAGCAGCGTGGACTTGCCGCAACCGGACTTGCCGACTACCGATACAAATTCTCCGTGGGTGATGCTAAAGGTAATATCCGACAACACCTGAAACTTCACAGGATCATGGAAATACTTGTTTATCTTCTTTGTTTCGAGTACATTAGGTGATGTCATGTTACTTCCCGCGGATAATTTCTACCGGATCAATTCTACTTGCTTTCAGAGCCGGCAGGAGTCCGGCGATAGCAGTGGTTCCGATGGCAAAAGTAATACCAATGAGATAATAAGCAATTTTATAATCAACGGGATACGTTTTTATCGTCGGTAATGAAGCTGTCTCAAAGGGTATGATACCGATAATTTTGCTGAGCGTAAATCCCGCCAATAGTCCAAAGAGCCCACCGGCGATTCCAATAATCAACGCTAAGGAAATAAATATCCATTTGACATCACTCCCCGAAAAACCGGTCGCTTTCAGGCTTGCAATCGAATACATTTTCTCGTAAATCATAATGTTTAGGATATTTTATATCCCAAAACCCCCCACAATAAGCAGTGT
>JBPOHH010000587.1:0-5391 GCA_052035765.1 Bacteroidota bacterium | reverse complement strand
ATGAAATTCTTGTATTCACCGATGCGTTTGCCGGTAAGGTGCTCGAATGCGTCGAGGATTTTGTGGCGTAATGGCTTGGGAATTTTACGGTTATAGTCGAAATGCCGGGTCCATTCCCTTGAATGTTCGATACGCTCGTGCATCACTGCCGGATGCGAACCGGTGAATTTCTGAAGGTCAAAACACTTGTATTCGAATTCATCGACGGCCGGGATATTCTCCTTCATCCAGTCGTCTGAATGCCATAACTTGTGAAAATACTGCTGTTTACGTTGCTGTATACGCGGATGCTTCACCCAGCCGTAGTGAAATACCCGCGCCTTGGTTCGCCGGGCGCGGAGCTTGACAGATGTACCATCTTCCGTTTTGCGAAACCCTTGTGCATCAGCCCATGACAGAACATTCCCACTATTCCTAAAACTGCGAATTTCCTGCCGATACCATTGTCTGCCGCCGCCGATATAGTCATAACTTCCGTAAAAATGATGATAGGCAAATAAAAGTGCATCGACCTCGGATCGGTCGAAAGCAGTTGTGATTTCCTGTCGGATAAGCGGATAATCATCTTCGTGAAGTACTTCATCTGCTTGAAGATAGATGCACCAGTCACCGGAACATCGGGCGAGGGCGATATCAGTCTGCACGGCAAGAATTCTACCACCGGAACGCAGGGAATCGTCCCATACAGTTTCATGGATAGCAATACGCGGGTCTCGGAGGTCATGAATCATCTGCAATGTGCGGTCATCGGAATTGCCGACAGCAACGATAACTTCATCGCAAAGCGGGAGGAGGGAGCGAAGGGATTCGAGAACAGGATAGTCAAATATTTCTGCGTTGCGAACAAACGTAAAACCGGAAATATTCATACGGTTAGAAATAAAAAAACGGCGAACAAAATAGTTTTGTTCGCCGGTAAAACATGAATCCGACAGAAGAAATTAGCTGAGTTTCGCGCGAATTTTCTTCTCGGACATTCCACGAAGGTAGTACAGCTTGGAGCGGCGTGCCGACCCTTGACGGAGTACTTCGATGCTTTGGATAATCGGAGCATAGAGAGGAAAAATCCGCTCAACACCGACGCCATTAGACACTTTACGAACGCGGAAGGTAGCGTTGATACCGGAACCGCGACGGGCAATGACGATGCCCTGATAATTTTGAACACGTTCTTTTTCGCCTTCGATAACGCGTACAGCGACAACGACGGTGTCTCCTGAGCGGAAGGTTGGAACGGTAGAAGTACCGGTTTCGCTTTTTGATTTGCGAATTTCGAGTGCTCTAGCGATTTGAATTTCTTCAATTGCCTGAATTTTTTTCATGGTTTTTCTCGTATTTAACTAATAATGAAGGCGCAAAAATACGTTCTTTTCGCCACGTAGCCAAAAGGATTTTATCCACAAGGAGAGATTTTTGCAGAAAAGGGGTGTTTTTGTATCTACTACTAGTGTTTTTATGGGCTTTGTAGTGTTGTGGAATGAGTTGGCATTTTCGAATGGATTCTTTAGGTTGTGGGGGAGAAAGGACTGAAGGGAGAGAAAGGACAGAAAGGACAAAAATAGAGAAGATTTTGTAACTACGACTTTGTGAATGAGAAGTGAAGCAGACTACTTACGACTTACCGACTTGCGACTAACCGACTTACCGGCTTACGACTAACCAACTTACGACTTACCGACTTACGACTTACCGACTTACGACTTACCGACTTACGACTTACCGACTTACGACTATCTCCTCTATAATCCTCTGCGCAAGCGCACTACTTGCACCTTTTCCCTGATAGACATACTCTTTTGCCAACTTGCTTTTTTGGGAATAGATATCCTGATTGGTGAGTAGTGTTTCGAGCCATCGACTACTTTCTTGTGGTGATGTAATTACTTCAAGTGCCCCACATTCACGTAAATTCTGCGCATCCGGTGAGCGCGCAATAAATGGTCCGCAAGCAACCGGAATTCCATACCCGGCCGGTTCTGCTGTGCTGTGGACACCTGCACCGAAACCACCGCCAATATAGGCGGCGTCGGCTACACTATACAGACGCAGTAGCTTGCCAATGCTATCAGTTATGATGTGCTGACCTTTAAGAGAATCTTCTGATAAACGACTCAATACTTGCGCAGAAGGCAGCTTTTTCATCAAGCTTGAAACATGACTCTCGGTTGGCTCGTGCGGCACAATGATGAGCTTGAGGCGTGGGAATTTGGGTGCAAGAATTCGCAATGATTCGAGAAGAATATCCTCGTCTTTTTCCCACGAACTCCCGAGCACGAGCACGAAATCATCCGGCGCAAAATAGTGAGGTGGTAGCAGCGCGTCAAGCGATGACGCCTGCTCGACGACGGAAATGATACGGTCAAAACGTGTATCGGCAGAGGTTTGCACCGAGAGCATCGGCGAAAATCCGGTAAAACGTGCCGTTTGTTGCGCGGATATGGCGTAAATCGTGGTAAATGAACGGAGAATCGCCTTCAGTATCGACCTGAATGGCGGATACATCCACACTGCACTTCCGGGAAAAGTGGCACAGACGAGAAACGCCGGAATTCCTCTATCATTCAATAGTGTAAGGTGGTTGAGCCATAATTCATAGCGAATGAAAATCACTACACCAGGATCGATATGATTGATAAATTCACGGGCATTTGCCTTGGTATCGAGCGGCATATAGACGACAGCATCGGCGAAAGGGTACTTCTTTTGATGACGAAAACCGGACGGCGAAAAGAAGGACACAATCACTTGAATATCCGGCTGAATTGCTTTCAAATGTTCGATAATCGGCTTAGCTTGCTCGAATTCACCCATTGATGCAGCGTGGAACCATACACGAGGGCTTGACTTCTGCGGAAGTTGGGTAAGCGTTTGGAGGGTGGATTCCCACGCGTTTTCGCGTTCGCGGAGCTTGGAATTGATGCGTGAATACAATAGCACGAGCACCCGTAACGGTTGTATAATCAACAAATTATACAATACTACAGCCGCTTTCATCGGGGAATGCCAATGATGGAGATAATCATTTTTTGGAGAATAATTTCCGCTGAAAGGGAGGTGGATTTGATCTGTAAATCAGCATCGCGGAGGGCAAAAAACGCGTTGTTGAGTTGACGTGGAGAGTACTTTTGAAGAGCGCTCAGATATTCAGGTATAAAAAACGAACTAATCCCGATCGATTTACTGAGTTCGAACGTGTTCTTGGTCTGCTGCGATGCCTCAAGCAATTTCCAAAGCACCACAAAATACCGCGTAAGCATTGATACGATAAGGATTTCCTGTTTTTCAGCTGACAGCATGTGAAACATCACATCGAGTGACCGCGCAAGATTCTTCTCGCCGATTGATTTCTGCAATTCGAAAATATTATAAATCCTTGAATCACCGACGACTGCGCTGATATCCTCTGCCGTGATTTTCTTTTTATTCTGGAGAAATATCAGGACTTTTTCGATTTCATTATTCAATTCACGGAGGGAAACGCCTACTTTTGCCGTGAGGAACTCAGCCGCTTCGGGTGAAATTTCACGTCCTTTTTCTTTCATCCGGCGGGCGAGCCAGGAGGGAATGTCACGTTCGTAAATTTTTGGAAATTCAAGACATGCAGCTTTTTCAATGAGAATATTGTACGGAAATTTCAACGCGCTGAGTTTTTTTTTCGCCTTATCCTGCTGTTTGGAATTTGACATTGCCGAGCTGAGTCCGTTGAGTTCGGACGCCGATGAACGCAGTATCAGAAGCGTCGATGGCTGCGGCGATTGAAAATACCGTGCAAACGGCGATTTATCATCCGTTTTTTTACTGCCGCGTCCGCTGAAATATTTCTCAAAATTTTTGACGGAAACGACGCGCCGGTCGGACATCAGGGGGAATGAACTTGCCATTGAAACAACCGCTTCGGCAGATGCTGAATCGCTGTCAACGGTATCAAAATTGAAGCTGTTATCAGTAGTGCCGAGCGCTGCGGTGATGAGCTTGTGGTATGCTTCTTCGAGCAGGAAATCTTCCTCACCGAAAAGAAGCACAATCGGAGGGAGCGGCTTGGTCGCAAGAAGTGATGCAACTGATTCGTACATCATTGGGTTAGCTCTCTTCCACAGGGAGATTGGTGGATGATTCGGTGAGCTCCATATTGAGTGATGTTTCGTCGATACCGGTCGCTGCAGAAGCATTTGGGTCGGCGAGGGCAGCTTGCTTTTTGGGAACAATTTCATCAAAATAGACTCTCAGGCGGTCGATGAGATTCTGTAGCTCAAACGGCTTGAGGATATATTCTTTAATTCCAAGCTTTGCAAGCTCTTTAATGAGTTTTGGAGAGGAGTCGCCGGTGCAGGCAAAGACAGGTATTTCTCTCAATTTTTCATTGGCATTGATAATTTTCATAGCCGCAAAACCACTCATGTGCGGCGTGTGCATATCGAGTATTATCAAATCCGGCATCAATCCTACCATTGCTTTGAATGCCGGAATAGGACTGCCATATTCATAGACCGTGAGCCCGAAGACAGATTCTAAGATCCGCCGGAGATAGGAGCGCATGGAAAGATCATCATCGACGACAAATACATTGAGTTGTGAATAATCCATAGAATCATCGGAAATTTGAAAAATATACTATCAATGAATATACAGACCTTCTTAGAACCCTCTTCCCTTACATCATGGTATAAGGGGAGGTAGTGTTTCAATCAATTGAGAAAGGTCTCAACACTGCCGCGGCAATACCGCATTGTACATCTCACCGCTGAATTGACTTGGGATCTAAAGCATCCCGCAGACCATCACCTAAGAGATTAAAACCATAGACAGCGGCCGCAATCGCAATACTTGGGTAAATCGTTAAACCCCAATTTGTTCCGGCGGCAATATATCCGTACCCGTCAAATATCAAAATACCCCACGACGGTTCGGGTTTTTGAATGCCCAATCCGAGAAAACTCAGACCTGCCTCCGCAATTATCGAAGATGCAATTCCCGCCGTTGCAAGCACAATAATCGGACCGAATGCATTCGGAAGGATATGCCTAAATATCGTGCGCATCGAACCGTAACCAAGTGCCCGTGTCGCTTCGACATACTCCATCTCCCGGAGGGAGAAAAACTGCCCGCGAACAATACGCGCAATATCGACCCAGCTCGAAATTCCAATGGCGATAAAGGTCTGCCAAAAAGCGTTTAATTCAAACCCAAACACATCATGCGTCGATTTGAGAACAGATGAGAATAATATTGCCAGCAAAATGGTCGGAAATGACCATACGACATTGATAAACCAAAGAATTACATTATCCACCCAACCTCTGAAATATCCGGCTAACGCCCCTAAAAATATACCGATTGCAAGCGCAATAATCTGCGATACCACACCCACCATCAAGCTGATCTGCGCTCCGT
>JBPOHH010000182.1:0-1837 GCA_052035765.1 Bacteroidota bacterium | reverse complement strand
GTAAGTACAGAAATTCAAAAAAGCATAGATTCGATTGCGGCACACAATCCGAATAATAAATCAACTGTAGCTTTTTTCCTGTATCCCAATGATTCGAGTATGACCGACGAGGATTTTCAGCGTCGCTACCTTGCACTGCGCAATCTCAATACGAAAGACTCGAGTTTGACTATGGAGAATTTCCGTAAAATTGTAGGAGATACTGCTGATCATTCTGTAGTTTTCAAGCGCCTCACTCAAGCCGATGTCGATAAAATGGAGCGAGATACGAAACTTCGAGCAGAAAAAATTAACGAATATCTGCGTCTTAATAAACTAATAGCAATTAGAGTAAATGCTGATTGTCCAAATAGCTCCCTCATACTTTGGTACGAGCCGAATGAGGAATTTATCCATAATCTTACCGAGAGATATAGAGCAGATTTGCAAAAAGAAATGCTGGGGAAAGAACGAGCACAAAAACAAGATACAACATATTGGGTGTTAGAAGCCGTTGAGCCACAGGAAAAGCCACAAACCGGTTGTCAATTCACAGATATCTGCCGTGCGACCTCCGGTGCAGTGCTTGAAAGTAATGTCTTCCCCAATCCTGCTTCGGAGAAAATTAGTCTCACCTTCCGCCTGAATGCTGACCGCAGATGTACATTTTCGCTCCATGATTTGAATGGAATATACATCAAAGATCTCGGTACGGATATGCAGTATCTCAAAGGAGAACAAACCTTTACGGCGCCATTAGGAGATACAGGAGCGGGTGTGTACTTACTCTCCATGCACACCGACAAAGACGAGCGGATCGTGCAGCGGGTGATTATTAAGAAGTGAGCGTTTCTCTTCCCGAGAGTATCGCTTCTTAGCGATGCCCTCGGTTTTTGGGTCAGACCTGCCGGGTAGAAGCACACCTGGCAGGTCGTTTTTTCTTCCCGAGAGTATCACTTCTTCGTGATGCTCTCGGTGTTTGCGCATGGAAGATACTCAAGAATACGGGCGATTCTCTCCTCAACAGAAGTATCGCCCCGTATTTCCACCATCGGACAGCTCAGCGTTCGAAGCCATGACTCATGCGCGTGCAATGTTCTTCCTGCTATACCGGTTGCCGCATCATAATCCGCCGCCCACGCGATAAATTCTTCATGTACTTTTCTGCGAATCGGGTCGCGCAAAATCACATCACCATAGCGCTCGTATTCCCGCTTGCGCAAGCGTTCAATTCTCACCTCAGGCGGCAGATAGAGAAAAACGACAAGGTCGAAATTCTTAATTCTAAGTCCTGTCCAATTCACAATCGAACCGCCAAGTATCCAATTATTTAAAGAGTTTACTTCATTCTCAAGAAGAGTATTCCGCTTGGTGATTTCTCGCTTGAGGGTGAAGGGAGGTTCGGACGGCACCCAGAAAAAGTCGTCGCTGTCAATGTACGGATAGCCGCATACCGCCGAGAGCGCTCTGCCAAGCGTCGTCACTCCCGAACCTGATGCGCCGAATATGTGTATTTTCATAGGAGGTAAGAGACGTAACCCACCCCTTTATCCCCTCCCGAGAGGGGAATTTGGTTGGTAAGTAATTGATTTTGAAAGGAGCAAGCTTCTGCCTCTTGGGAACTAGAACCAATATATTGTACAAAGCAAAAGAAGATTCCCCCAAAAAATCATCTTCATCATAAAAAATCAGCGGCATCAGCGTGCGATTAGGGCGAGAGGCGATGCCTGATATTCGGCATATACTTGAATACTTCGACGGAGCTGTTAATGACACATTTAACATTTACGGGATTAATTTTTACCAGCTAACCCATTGACTATATCTGAGTTAATATCATTTTACCCCATCTCCCTTA
>JBPOHH010000771.1:0-1761 GCA_052035765.1 Bacteroidota bacterium | reverse complement strand
CCGAACCCAATTTTCTCTATTTTTGCGCACATACTCCGCCAATTACATACAAGAAAATTATGCACAAAGACCACTTTCATAAGTTACTAGTCAAAGACTTAGGTATCGATACCTATCGTGAGAATATTCTATTTATCCGTGCAGACAGCCATGTCTGCATTTCCGAGGGCTTCACGGCGCTCACGCGGGTGGTGGTGCATAAAAACGGCACCGAGATCGTGGCGACGCTCAATGTGGTGACGTCCGACCTGCTCAAGGACGGCGAGGCGGGCTTGTCTCAGGAGGCGATGAAACGTTTGGGTGTGACGGATGGAACTATAATTGAAATCTCACACTTACACCCGATAGACTCGCTCAAATATGTTCGCGCGAAGATTTACAAAAAAGAACTCGACGACATTGGTTATTCCGAAATCATCAAGGATGTCGTGGCCGGACATTATTCCAACATCGAAATTGCTGCCTTTGTCTCTGCCTGTGCGGGGAATAATTTATCGGTGCAGGAAATTATATCGCTCACCAAAGCGATGATTGCTGTCGGGCAGCGTCTCGACTGGCATCAGCCAATGGTACTTGATAAGCATTGCGTGGGCGGGCTGCCGGGGAACCGTACAACGCCGATTGTGGTAAGTATAATTGCAGCAGCAGGTTTGACAATTCCAAAAACATCTTCACGGGCAATTACCTCGCCCGCCGGCACAGCCGATACGATGGAAACGATGACGCCGGTGAATCTCTCGATTGATGAAATTCAGCGTGTCGTTGAGCTTGAAGGCGGATGCTTTGCCTGGGGCGGCGCTGTGAAGTTGAGTCCCGCCGATGACCTGCTCATTGCCGTCGAAAAAGCGCTCGATATCGACAGCGAGGGTCAGATGGTGGCGTCGGTGCTGTCCAAAAAAGCGGCGGCGGGTTCGACGCATATTCTCATCGACATACCCGTCGGTCCGACGGCGAAAGTACGTTCGCAAGAGGAAGCCCTGCGCCTGCAATACTACTTCAAAGCAGTGAGCGATGCGATCGGTTTTCATACGGAAATTGTGATCACCGACGGCACGCAGCCGGTGGGACGCGGCATCGGTCCGGCGCTTGAAGCACTGGACGTGCTCGCCGTTCTGCGGAATGAAACTGATGCGCCGAATGACCTGCGGCAGCGTTCACTCGCCTTAGCCGCTGAATTACTCAAACTCTCCGGAAACTATACACTTGGCACAGAACGCGCGGCTGCTCAGGCAATCCTCGAAAGCGGCAAAGCATACGAAAAATTCATGGCAATCTGCATGGCGCAGGGTGGATTTACCGAACCAAAAGTAGCCCCGTATTCCTACGAAATTCTCGCCGAAAAAGACGGATGCATCACCGCAATCGACAATCGCAAGCTCGCACGGATAGCCAAAATGGCCGGTGCGCCGAAGTCACCGACGGCTGGTGTGATGTTCCTTGCACCCCTCGGCAAATGCGTTCAAAAAGGCGACGTGCTTGTAAGAATTTACGCAGAGTCCCACGGCGAACTTGAGTATGCAAAAGAGTATGTGGAGACGATAGAGGGTTTGGTGGAGATTGGGTGAGAATTTACTTTGTAATAGTAAGTAATTGAATAGGTTATAAAACCCTAACAAGAAAATTTAGCCCTTATAGGGCTAAGAAAACGACACTTATATGCTTGAGTATAATGCAGAACCTCCATCGTAATAATAGTAGTACAACAAAACAATGAAACAAAAAATTATCTTCTCCCTCCCCGGCAACGAAGCGCTTGCCGAA
>JBPOHH010000355.1:0-3699 GCA_052035765.1 Bacteroidota bacterium | reverse complement strand
TTCTTTGGAGTACTTCCATGAAAAAACGTATTCTTCTTCTCGCAATAGTGCTACTTGCACTTTACAACAATCCATCCGCTAAAGCCCAAGAAGTACGTTTAGATTCACTCTGGGCAAAGCAGGGTGGCATCGGTGCAATGTCCTTCTCGCCGGATAGTAAAACGCTAATCTTAGCAGAGCCGCAAAAATTAGCAGGTGGTTCTGGAACTATCAGATTCTATGACGTGGTAACCGGTATCGAAAAAGACAGTATTCCTGAAACGGAATATTATGATGTTCGCTATACTCCTGATGGGAAACGAATAGTTCAGGTTGGATTCGGAGGAGAGATAAAGCTATACAATGCAGAGACCTATAAACTTGAGAAATCAATAAACGCTCCTCAAAATGCAGGATATATTGACTTTTCGACGGACAAGAATATCATAGTATCAGCCGGTTCAAATTTAATTACGGTGGTTGATATCGCAGAAGGCGTAGTAAAAGCAGTCATAAACCGCCCTGATAAGTACTCCACCGGTCCGAACCAAACAGAGTACTACTGGAACGGTAAGGTGACATTCAGTGCAGACGGCAAGTATATCATTGGTAAATATGAAAATAGCTTGGTGCGGTGGGACTGGCAGAATGCACCAACAAAGCCGGAAATTTTGATAGGCGACATTGGTAATCGAGCAATCATCGGATTTTCGCCGGATAAAAAATATATGGTTCAGCAGTCGAATTATGTGTGGGACTTACAACAAGGAAAGCAAGTAATAATTGAGGGAATGGAATCAAACTATACCGAAAATGGTGACGTAGCGGACTTCTCATCCGACTCTGAGAAATTAATTTGCACCCGTAACGCACAGACTCGTAATGATCGATTGATCATTGTAGATATTCCGACAAGAAAACTAGTGTTCACAAGTAATTATTCTGCCAATAGTTTATCTCTGAGTCCTGATAATCAGATGTTATCATTCCATGGTACAGGAAATTACACACGACTATACCGTTTAAATTGGGAGCCAAATTCATCAGTTTCGGAACAAGAAATTTCTCCGCGCATTTCCGTGAGTCCACTTCCCGGACAAGAAATTATACATATCGAAGTACAAACACCTACTCCGTATCATGATTGTCGTATTTCAATAGTTTCGTCAGTTGGTGCTACGGTACGAGAAATTTATCAGGGAAATATTACCGTTGGTAAACAAACGTATATGTTTCTCACGGCAGGACTTTCATCCGGTCAATACTCAGTGGTAATGAGTTATGGTGGAAAAACCACATCAGTTCCTTTTATCATCACCAAATAAGGAGACAACCACCATGAATGCTATTATACTTTTGGCGCTTCTTGTGTTCTGTTATACGATAACATCCGCCCAACACGTATATCAACTTACTCCAATGACCTTCTCGCCGCCGCAATTAGTAGATTCTAAGTATCAATCTAAGTTCTTTTATTCATGGAATTGGGCGGGTGACCTATTTCCAGTTCGGGCTGTAGTGCCCAAGGCCCGTTAACAAATACAGGTTAATCGTTCTGTTTGTCCGTAGTTTGTGTAAGTGTATTGTTTTTTTAGGTGCTACTGGCTGCGAAGCCGTCGTGAAATTTATCTGAGAGTTAATTCTTCCATCGGCTTGGACGGCAAGGGTGGCCGCAGACGACGTTTGGAAGATGCAGAAGGGGAACATAGATTCTTTAGCGGATAATTTCCCGCTCGGTGATAATCATCGTCAGTGCCTGATCGTGGGGTTCGGTCGGGATGAGGTCTGCCTCTTGACCGGAGAACGCGAGTCCGATTTTGATGGCAACTTGTGAGGCAAGGAAGCGATCATAATACCCTTTGCCGTAGCCGAGGCGGTGTTTGTGGCGGTCGAAGCCCGCCAGTGGCACGAGGATAATATCCTGCGGAGAAAGCGTGAGTGATTGCTCGATAACGGGATTCTTCGGCTCGAGGATATTCCATTCACCGGTCGTGAATTCCTCTGCAGCATCAATAAAACTATGGAGGCGAAGGGGATTATCTGCGCTCGTCATCGGCACGGCGACCCGCTTACCGGCAGCAAACGCGAGCGAACGGATAAGCTCCGTCTCCACCTCCGAGCGAAAGGAAAGATAACTATGAATGATCTTGGCATTGGCGAATTCCGGAAGGGCGATAAGCGTTGCGCTGATGCGCTGTGAATACTCCGAGCGCTATTCCACAGGCAGTGTGTCGCGCCGCGCAAGGAGAGTTTTTCGGAGAGAGGATTTGAGATTCTTCATGATCGATTATGAATGACAACGTCCGTTTCGGAGAGCCGAAACGGACGTTGTCGTAGTATCTGTTCTATTACTTCAAAATACCCGTTTCTTCCACCTGCAATGTATTTTTCGTATCGTCATCATAGACTGCGACGACCACCGAACAGTGGCGAAGAATATATCCTGTGCCACGGAAGTCGAAGGTATAATTTTTCGATATCGTATCACCTGCCTGAGTCGGTGGCAGCGCTTCACCAAATGCACCACCTCTGCCGATAGCGCCGCGAAAGACATGCCGATGGAGGTAGTTCAGGATAATGGGATCGGCACTTCTGCGGTAGTCTTTTTGCGCGTACATGATTGAATCTTCTACAAGATAGACCGATAAGCGGTAGTTGCTGCCGGACTCAATAGAGCGAACATCTGCCTGCAGGGATAGTATGGAGTCTGGAGAGAGCTGAGGTGTAAGTGTGATTTTTATCAACGGCTTGAGAGCGAGTTGAGTTGCGATTGCTGCACCCCATCCGGATGGGGAAATTTCTCTCTTACTTCCTTCTTTTATGAAATTCACTGTTCCTGACGGCTGCGGAGGTTTGCCCAGGAAATTATACATTTCTTCACCGGCTGGAGTGCGGAAGTCATACGCAAATTCCGGTGAATCGCCCGGCTCGGCAAAGGTTTTGCCGGTGTGCATCGAGACGACCACTAGCCGGTCACCGTAATACGAAAGGAGCTTATCTGCCTCCTCGTTGCCGGGAGGGCAGAGTCCGCACCGGTCGCCGGTATATTTGATCAGCAGGACATTACGAACACTTGAATCGTTTGGCGGTGGAGGCTGGATGTCGATAGGATTATCAATAATATCACATCCTCCCGCTGACATGCAGAAGAATATCAGAAGAGAGGATGTGATAATTGATTTCATAATTCATTGAATTATTTCAGGATATGTGCTTCTTCAACTTGGAGTGTATTTTTGGAAACATCGTCGATGACCAATACCACGACGGAACAGTGAGAGACCTTGAAGCCCTTGCCCTTGAAGTCATAGGTAATGGTTTTGGAGAATGTCTCACCTGCTGCCGTCGATGCAATCACTTCGCCGAAAGCATCACCGCCACCGATAGCACCACGGAACACATGGCGCTGAATATAGTCAGGAATAATCTGCGGTTTTGTTGAGAGACGATAATCTTCCTGTGCGTTCGGTATAGAATCCTCGACTAAATACACTGCGAGCCGCTGACCTGCGCCTGCCGACAAATACTTCACATCCGTCTTGAGGGTCATCACCGAGTCAGAGGAGAATTGCGGTGTGAGCTTCATGGTCATTTTGGGGGCAACTGCAAGCTGCTTCTGTACTTCTGTACCCCAGGCAGAATAGGAAATATCTCGCTTACCATTGACGGCAACGAAATTCACTGTTCCGGTCGGCTGTCCGGGCTTTCCAAGGAAATTAT
>JBPOHH010000678.1:0-1579 GCA_052035765.1 Bacteroidota bacterium | reverse complement strand
CCTTATCCGTAGAAATAGTCCGCCTCATCGATGATCTCAAGTATGAGGGCTGGAGCGTCGTTCGGCGGTATGTAAGCCGCACGGAAGCATTTGACGGAAAAGCGGTTACGACGGTGAAGAGTGTTATTATGCAGGAATATAACAAAGACAAAGCGAATCTCAAATCGGTGTTTATCCTTGGTAGAGTAGCCGTGCCGTATTCAGGAAATCTTAATCCTGACGCGCATACCGAACACAAGGGCGCCTGGCCTGCCGACTGCTATTATGGTGATGTCGATGGAGTATGGGCGGATAAAACGGTTGATAATTCTACCGCTTCCCGCGCCGAAAATAAAAACAAACCGGGCGACGGGAAATTTGACTATACTTCTTTTGATGAAAATCTAGCCCCGATGTCTATTGAATTACAAGTCGGACGCGTGGACTTTTATAATATGCCGCTCTTCCGTGATACAGCCCGCCACGCTAGCGTTTTTGAGTCGGAATTAGAATTACTCAAGAAGTATTTAGATAAAAATCATACTTATCGTACAGGTGGCTATCCCTATAAAAAGAATGGGTTTATCGCCGATAACTTCGATATTATTCGATCCGGTGACTTCGTCGAGGCATTTGCAAACTCCGGATGGCGCAATATGGCAGCATTAATCGGCGAGTCGAGAATTAAAGCAGGCAATTACTTTACCCTTGCCGCCGATACCTCTGTGCTTTGGGGGTATGGCTGTGGCGGTGGCAGCTACACAAGTTGCAGCGGCGTCGGCAGCACCTCCGACTTCGTGACCAAGCCGGTCAATGCCATCTTTACCATGCTCTTCGGCAGTTACTTCGGTGATTGGGACTCGCAAAATAATATCATGCGCGCCGTCCTTGCCTCCAATGGAACAGCGCTTACCTGTTCATGGGCTGGCAGACCGCAGACCTATTATCATCACATGGGACTCGGGAAAACTATCGGCTCATCGACCGTTCTTTCGCAGAATAATTCGACCGATTATTTCTTTATGGCGATGTATAATACCCAATATCCTAGCGGTGCTACGATGCCTTCGTACGGAACACGGTGGGTGCATCAAGCGCTCATGGGCGACCCGACACTCAGGATGAATATGGAGCAGGGGGCACTTCCTAAGCCTGATCAAATAGTGCAGGTAAAGCCGGCAGGCGGCGGCGGCGGACCAATCCATCTGAATTGGGCATATTCCAATTCTGCCAATGAGAAAAAGATTGACGGTTATTTTGTGTATCGAGATGATGCATTTGTTAAAACATTTAAGCTTCAAAATCCAACGCTAATAAAAGAAACAAGTTATGTCGATTCTAATGTAATATCAGGTAACTCATATACATACTTTGTACGAGCAGTATCTCTCCGTCAGTCAATGACCGGTAGCTTCTATGATGAAAGCGACAGTATCAGTATCGTTGCCACGCCGCCGGTGGGTGTCGATGAAATGCCGGTGTTTGTTTCTTCACTCGAATGTACGCCAATGCCGGCTGTACAATTTGCCGATATTCAATTTACGACCGCTCGTGCCGGCGAAATGCAGCTAGATATTACCGACCTGTCAGGCACCACTAT
>JBPOHH010000231.1:0-3424 GCA_052035765.1 Bacteroidota bacterium | reverse complement strand
CTAAGTATCAAATCAAAAACACTGTCGGCTATTCGATCAACGCATTCCTCGATTACGATCAGCCCGCCGATATTCTCGGTCGCCTTATGATCGGGAGCGAAGGTACGCTTGGATTTATCGCCCATGCTACATTCCGCACTATCGACGATATGCCTTGTAAATCTACGGGGTTGTTGTATTTTCCGGATGTTCATTCTGCATGTCGGGCGATTGTGCCGTTGCGGGATGCAGGAGCAGAAGCGTTGGAATTGATGGACCGAGCCGCACTACGTTCGGTTGAGCATCTTCCTATTGCTCCTCAGGAATTAAAGGGATTGCCGCCGACAGCAGCCGCCTTGCTTGTGGAATTTCAGGCAACGATAGCTGAAGAGTTGGAACGAAAAATGAAACTGGCGTGGCAAGCAATTGAAAAATTTGAACTTATCATCACGCCGACATTTACACAACAGCCGAAGGAACAAGCCAAGCTGTGGTATATTCGTAAAGGAATGTTCCCGACGCTAGGGGCAATGCGCGCCTCAGGAACAGCGCTTCTCAATGAAGACGTAGCGTTTCCTATCGATCGCCTCGCCGATGCAGTGCTCGATTTGCATGAATTATTTATCAAATATGCGTTTGTCAATGCCATTGTTTTTGGTCATGCCAAAGATGGAAATCTGCATTTTATTGCAACGCAACCATTTGATAACGATGAAGATACGAAGAAGTTTGGCGCATTTATGGATGATCTCGCCGCACTCGTTATCGGGAAGTATAACGGTTCGCTCAAGGCCGAACACGGCACCGGACGTCATATCACGTCCTACGTCGAGACGGAGTGGGGCGAGACTGCTTATTCGACTATGACACAACTCAAGCAGCTTGTCGATCCGCATTCAATTCTCAATCCCGGGGTGTTGATTGAGCGCGATCACAGTGCGCATCTCCGTAATCTGAAATCATTTCCGATCATTTCACCCGAAATCGATAAATGCATCGAATGCGGATATTGCGAGTCGAAATGTCCGTCGAAACATCTGACGCTCACGCCACGGCAGCGGATTATTCTCTGGAGAGAAATGGAACGCCTTCCCAAGGAACATCAACGACTTGCGCTTGAAGAATTGAATAAGGATTTTCTCTATTCCGGCATCGAGACATGCGCGACGGACGGTATGTGCGCCACGGTGTGTCCGGTGGGAATTAATACCGGAGAAATTGTCAAGCTACGGAAACGTGCACTGCATTCGCCGAAGGAAGTGCTTGCTGCAAAACGAATTGCGCGTAATTTTTCTGTAGTCAACAATGCTGCGAAAATTGGTCTCAAGCTCGGAGGAATAGGCGAACGAATATTTGGTACCGTGAGAATGCTAAAGATTTCACAAAAGGTGACCAAGCTTTCAGGTGGGAAGATGCCGGAGTGGAATGCAATCTTGCGTCGTCCTCCTGCTATGCCCGATACGCATTCTGAACGCGCGCAAGCTGTTTATTTCCCAAGTTGTTCGACGCGACTTTTTGGGCAGAGCAATCAGGATAATTTACCCGAAACATTGGTGAAAATTGCGGGTGTTGCCGGAGTGAACCTCATGATTCCTGAGGTAAACAATACCTGCTGCGGACTCGCTTTTTCGTCGAAAGGATTCACCGAAACGGGGATTGAAATGTGGGAAAAATTTATAAGTAATTGCTGGGAGTGGACATTGGAAGGGAAGCTTCCGGTCGTGATTGACGCGAGTTCGTGTTCGCTCTTTGCCAAAACGCCACCTTCGGATGGCGTTTCGCCGGAAGTGTTGAAGAAATATTCTTCACTCAAACTCCTTGATATTGTAGAATTTATCCACGATTATCTGCTGCCCAAACTCGCACTTGTGCCACAGAATACGTCAAATGTTCTCCATCCGAACTGTTCACTCGTGAAAATGGGACTCACCGACAAGATGGAGGAAATAGCGCAGCGTTGCTCGAGGAACGTGACTATCCCGGAGAATCTCGGATGTTGTGGTTTTGCCGGAGATAAGGGCCTGAATTATCCTGAATTAACGGCGTCAGCGACGAAGGAAGAAGCCGATGAAATCAACAAGCAAACATTTGACGGCTATTATTCGAGTAATGTGACCTGTGAAATGGGGATGACGTCGGCGACCGGTGCAACGTTCCGCTCAATCGTATTTGCCGTAGAAAATGCACTTCCGGCGGTAAAAGTACGCGCAGATTAGGAGAATTGGGTAATTTTGCACGCCAATCGACACAATGAACGTACGCTCGAACCTCAATTTCTCGACTCTGCCTCACATCAAACATGAAAATTCTCTTTTTAACTTCAACCGGTTGCGACAATTTAGAAGACGGAATGCTGCATGGCTTTCGGTCGCTCTACGGCGCTGATGTGGTCGATTTCCCCAAAAAAGAGGTGATGTACAAGGGAATTCCCATCAAAGAACCCGAGAAAAAGTACGGGAAATTATTCACGATTTGGCGGAATTTACCGGATATTCCCGTTGACCGAATGGATATCGAAGATCGGGTAAAACGTAAAGATTTTGACCTTGTGATATTTGGTTCGATATGGCGCACGCAGCCATGGTTCAAAGCACTTAAAAAATGGTTAACTCCCAAGAATACCTTCATGATAGACGGCGAAGACACCGCCCGAATTCACCCGTCAGCCCGAAAATTCATGTATTTCAAGCGTGAATTTTTACCGAAATCATCCTATTATTATCGTTATAAATTAATTCCTCCGATGGTCTATAATCGAGTATGGCTCCTGCCACAGACCGTGCAGCCGATTAGCTTTGCAATTCCGAAGGAAAAAATTACATGGGGAATTGACCGAAAGAACAAAAGAACGCTCCTGCCGCAGCATATAGTGGATAAAGAAGTGCTTGAATATCCAGCGTTTAAGCGGGCGATGGATGGAAATACGGGACATGTCTTTGACCATGAAGAAGACTATTATCGCAATTTACAAGAAGCTAAATTTGGGGTGACCATCAAGCGGGCAGGGTGGGACTGTTTGCGTCATTATGAAATTGCGGCTAATGGTAGCGTGCAGTGTTTCAGGGATTTGGAACTCAAACATCCGAATTGCGCCCCGCATGAACTCGTCGGTGGTGTCAATTGCCTTACCTATCATCATCCCAATGACTTAGCAGAGAAAATTGACAAATTATCGGATGAACACTATGATACAATGCTTGCAAAAAGCTACGAATGGGTAGCGCGGCAGACGACCGAATTCCGGGCTGATGATGTTCTCAAACGATTCTTTGATCTATCGAAAAAGTGAGTTGTATGAGCGAACATGAACTCATAGCGTCACCGATTCGCGAGGAGTTGCAGGAGAAAATCCGCACGCTCAAGGCGTCGATTCAGTCCATTCTCAAGGAATGGTTTGAATTGCAGAATGTTGTTCGTCCGCGCTTGCTGAAAATCTATGATCAGC
>JBPOHH010000167.1:0-8220 GCA_052035765.1 Bacteroidota bacterium | reverse complement strand
GTTGCTTTCGCCCAGACGACACTCGTGCCCCGGCTACCGCAACATAAACATACAATCGTAGAAAGTGGAGTCATACCTTATTTTAAAGCAAATAAATGAGCAAAAGTGCGGAAATATCCTGTGCGTGACTTTTCAAGAATCGGCGCTGCCTGCGTATCCATCAGGAATTCCTCGACATCGCGGAGTATAGTATAGGAAAGCTGCATTTCCCAATGATGGAGCAAATGGCGGTTGAAGCCCGCCGCGCCAAGCGTGGAAGCGATAATACCGGTCCCAAACATCCGGTTCGTTTGTCCATGAGCGGTTTTGGAGTAATCCACTGAATTTTGAGCGGCTTCGCTGCGATGTTCGAGTAATTGACGCACCGAACCAAAAAACGGAAAGACAATTAAAAAGCCAATGGACCAGGAAATTGCGAGTGACCACCAACCGAGAAGCGCAGCGCCAACGACGATCGTACCATTAATGAGCGCGCCAAGGATGAACTGCATACCGAATGTACTTTTTTTCGGTTCGTCCCCGCCGGGAGTAGGACGCGCCTGCAAGGTTTTTTCACGATGGGTAAGCACTTTAATCACGCGGATTCCGGTGAGCGACTCAATGATAAATTTCAATGTAAGTGCATCAAAATACGAATGTTCGGTATCTTCCGGCGTTCCGAGATGACGGTGATGCATCAGGTGAATCGGACGGTACATTTTGATGTCTTGTCCAACAATTGACCCGATAAAAATATTAGCAAGTTTATCATTTTTCTTTCGGTCTTTCGCGAGATTATAATGCGCCGCTTCGTGCAAAAAGAGCTGAATATACTGATGAATATACCCAAAAAGCATCGCACAGACGATGATCGTGAGCGGCATCCAGCTCGAAGGATAATAGCGGTCCATGCACACAGCCCCATAGCCGGTGAGGATGAGCGCTAGATAGCCGAGACAGATATCCCGCCATGCCATTGCGTATTTCGGAGTGAGCGTTTTTTTGAATTCTGTGTAGGAAACGCCGTGACTATTAATAATCTGATCGCGTTTCAGGTCTTCGAGTTGTTGTAATTCTGCTTGCATATCTTTTCTCCTGCTAAAATATGAACTTTATTTACCGTATAACCACTTTATTTTATTAGATATATTATCGTAGGGGCGAATTGCATTCGCCCCTGCCTCGCACGACAGAGGCAATCGGATTCGCCCTACCTGCACGACTGGGGCGAATGCAATTCGCCCCTACGTGATTTTTATCTACCGTCTCAACCAACCACCATCCTATCACTTCAAAATCTCATCGAGCGTCGCCTGAAGCGCGTCCGATTCCCAACGTTCATTTTTTCGGGAATGCGCGTAGATTAGATTGCGTATCATCCTGATTAAAATAGCAGTATTCGGGATTTTCTCGAGCATCGAATCATTATAATCAAAATTCGAACGGCTGATAAAATGCTTGCAGTCCTCCCGACTGATAAACACCCCAAAATTAAACACATCGATAAACACATGCAGTATAGGATGATACACGATAAAATGCAATGGCATGCCAATTCCCTCAAGCTCAATTCCCACTCTCTGCGCTGCCAACATATAGGCAGCAGACAGCGAAATCGGTATCCCCTTTTTCCCGTGCATGAGCGTGTGCATATAGGAATGTTCGGGCTTGTACTCAGGAGTCGCTCCACGGAAACCCGCATGCTCAAAAAACGCATCGTTCAGACTCATCAACAGCGTGAGCTCGTTAGCGCTAGTATTACGAATAAAACTTTGATGTGCGTCGAGGGCGATTTCGTCGAGGCGGAGTGAGATTTCAGCGGAATTGGTCTCGGGGTAACCGAATTGAGAGAGGAGAACAACGGATTTTTCGAGGTCGATATCGGTATCGGAAAGTCGGGCGATGATAATCGACTGCTTGAGTTCATTGAGCGCGCGAAGCTGGAATGTCTGAATAATTTGTTCGCAATTCCTTCGCGTAAAAACACTTGGATCATTATCGAGTAAGCTGCGCAAGTCAGGTACAATTTTACCGCCATATTCCAGAAATTTCGATTGAATTGCCTGGGACACTTCAGTATCAGGGTCGTCGAGAAGGCGGAATAAAGCGTCTAATTCCGGGAAATTCGGCGTGATTATTTCAGTTTCAGAGTACAGAGCAGACATGGAATTGGAGCTTTCATTGTGCCAAACTATAGGATTATTGTTCAAAATTAAGAACTTTTTACGAATGTTTTTCGATGTATTTCAATGGTTTTCATTATCGTGCATCATGATAGCCGCCGTCAACGGTAATGACTTGTCCGGTAATGTACTGTGAGCAGGTTGCAAAAAAATAGACAGGCTCGCAAACATCCTCGGCCGAACCGTGTCGTTGCATCGGAATTCGCGTTGGAGCGATCATCGAGCTATCATTATTCGTAGGTTCATCCGGCATTGAAATAGCACCCGGGCACACGCAATTCACCGAAATTTTCGGGGCAAGTTCGCGGGCAAGTGCTTTGGTGAGATGAATAACGGCTGACTTGGATACATTGTAGGGTATGCGGTGTTTCCACACTTCGAGTCCTCCAAGCGAGGATATATTGATAATCCGTGCATTATCGGCAGCAATTCCGGCAAAAAGCTGTGCGGCGATAAATTCACCGGCGACATTTACCGAGAATACTTCATCCCACATCGAACGGGAGACTTTGGCGAGTTGTGTTGGCGGAGGAAAGATTCCGGCATTATTGACGAGCACATCAGGTGGGGCTCCAAATTGACGAGTGCAGGTATCGAAGGCGGCTTCGAGTTGCGCCTTGGAGCGAACATCAGCCCGGAGTGCAATTCCTCGCTGACCATTCGTCAATTCACCCATTTGATCGATGAGGCGTACTACTTGATTGGCGCCATCGTACGATGTAGAATAATGCACACCTACATTCCATCCAAGTTTGCCAAAATACAATGCCATTGCACGACCAAGGCGCTTGCCGGCACCGGTGATAAATACTGTTTTGAGCTTGACATCATTCGGCATTGTTCTCTCCCCTTTTATTTCACCGGCGTTTCGATAACCACTTGTACCGTACGGGAATAGCTTCGTCCCTGCGGCGTGGTATTATCATAAATAAGTTCACTGCTTCCCTTTGGCATGAGCGTCACATTCCCAGCCGGAACATTTAAAAATTTCTGCACTTCGACGCATCTGCGGGAGGCAAGGTCGAGATTGTATCCCTGCTCACCCGTGCGGTCGGCATATCCGGCAATTGTCACTGTCGAATTCGGCTGAATACGGCGCTTGACATCTTCGAGAATTTGTTTGTTTAATTTCGACAAAGTGGCGCTGTTGTAGTCAAAGACAATCAGTGAAAAACGTTCAATCTTCTTATCGTCATGCAATTCTTCCCGTTTTTTGCGAATCGTAAGCTGCTTTACGGTGAGCGTTGTATCAGTGGATTTTCTCACACCGAGTGCATCAAGCGCAGAGAGCGTGAGCTTGACCGGAGTTTCGACGATCGGCTGCGGCTGCTCGAGAATATCCCAGCGCTGAGTGGCCGGCAATCCTGTCCCCTGATAGGAGCGTAATTCCTGCCCGTTTTGCTCGACACGAATGTCCCAGGATTTGATTCCCGAGTCAGAAATCACCGTTGGCACAATATCAATAAACGGTGGTGTGGCCGACCGAGCTATGTCTCGTAATATAACAGGCTTGAGGAGCGCCGGTTCGTTCGACGAAATCTCGGCTCTCCGGTTCTCCACCTGTCCGTCATCACCGGTATTATTTGCTGCATTCGACGGTAAATTCTGTGCAGCAACATTGATACGTTCCGGCGAGATATTCCATGCAGTTTGGAGATAATTCCTCACCGTTTCGGCTCTGTCGAGGGATAAATTCGGAGTGGTTTTATCGGTGTTTATCTGGTTGTTCGTGCCGGTAATAGTAATTGCCGCTCCCGGATATTTCTGCATTCTCGAGCCAATGATATTCAGCATATCCTTGTAGATTTCAAGGGTATTCCGCGGTAATTGTTCTTCGCTGAATTCTGCGGCTTTCTCCGGCGAGAGCTGATGTACGTCCGTCTGACTCAGCATCGTGCTGCCTTCGATAAAGAATACATGAGGCAGGAGCGGGAATCCTTCTTCGGTTTCGATTTCCTCGATCCGAATCGTCGGCTGTGGCTGCCGCACTCCATTTTTCTCGGTACCGTATCCCACAATCGAAAGTTCAAATTTTGAATTAAGCGGAATTTCCTTGAGGAAATGCTCGGTTATCGTCGTCGTTTGATGATCCACCGTTCCTTCGCGAACGGTCTTCACATCCACATCTGTTTTCTGTTTTGTAATCCGCACCTTCGGCAGTCCGAGCGTGGCTGTGACACTGGTATCTCTCTTGAATACCGTATCGCGGGTTTGGGTAATGACAGGAGCCGGATAGATGGGGAATTTCAGCGAAGCGCCTAGCTGCAGACTGCCGACTTTCCAGCTCACTCCCGCAAGATTGATAATGGGCAATGCATAGCGTATATCGGGTTCGATAAATGCACCGTTACCAATCGGCAATTCATAACTAAGTCCAATAATGGCTGAGAATTGAAATTGATTTTTATCCGGTATTTCGCCTGTCGATTCATTCCTGACGGACTTTCCGGTATTCTGAAAGACCACGTTCTCGGGAGTAATTATGGACTCACGTTGCGTAAAATTTGCTGCCAGGAGATATCCTGCATTAAATCCTACCCTGCTGTACAATCCTCCGAGAAATTTCAGTGCAACCGTTGGCTCTATTCCCACAATATTCACTGTTGAGCCGAGATAGTGTTCCACTTGTATCGGCGTCGTCGTATCTCGTCCATTTTGGGTGATAGGGGTATTGCCAATTGATTCAGGTACGCTAAAATCGGCACCGAATGTTCCGAATCCAACACGGGTTTGAAGTTTAATAACAGACGTCAGTTCAAATTCCAGCAGCCCGCCGAACGATACCCCACTTCCGGTAGCACTCGCAAATTTTGGACAGCAATTCGGGAAACCGGGAAGTTCGCGGAAATCTGCTGTATGTATCGTACGATTATAAGCACCATACAAACCAATATAATACAAGGGTTCCCTGGATTTTTGCCCGAGAGACTCCTCTTGACCTAAAGCCGGAGTACCTAACGAACAACACCATATCACGATGAGAACTGTATAACGAAGAATTTTCATTGTTTAATCCATTCCTTGTGAAAAACTATCGAACGATAACCACTTTTTCGGTCTTTACTTTCGACGGAGTTGTAAAGACCACCATATATGCACCGCTTGCAATATCCATCGATGAAAGCGGAATTTCCTGCCACACACCGGCTTCAGACCGATCGGTGGACTCCCATTGCTTGATGAGATACGATTGACCATTCGTGCTGACGAGTTCGATCGTGTGTCTGCCCAGCTCCACCGTAGCGACGGAAACGGATACATCCGTCGAATTCGGCTTTGATACAACTGATAGACCAAATGCTTTTAATGTATCGGATATCAGACGCTTTCCACCGGCATCGCACAGGGTGAGCGCGAGGAATCCGTTGATTGTACTGTCGACTTTTGCGGTGGTGCCTTCTGTCCAGACGAACCCATTATTTCCGCGCCATTTCAACGAATCACTCTCTATACTTCCCAGAAGTGCATTGCCGATTACCCGTACGAGTATTGGTGTAGCAGAGGTGACGTCGATTCCTTTCACCTCAATCTTCACGATCCGTTTATCGGTTGCAGGGTCGATAGAGGTGGTCAGCGTTCCTCGGGATACCGAAAGCGGGAGAAATATATGTTTATTACACTCAAACTCAGCCGTAAAGGAGACCTGTTTCAGAGATAAATTCTGTGGATTGAGTGATACAATAATCGGAATTTCATAATTAATGGCCGATGGACTTACCGATGTATCGCTTGGGAGGCGAACGACGGTGCGAACACTTGGGAGACCGGTGCCTGTAACAATTACCAACCGCTCATCTGCACATGGCTGGGTGATAGTAAATCGCAGAGTATCGACCCATGAACGCTCTCGGGTGGGTAAGAAGGTGACTAATAATGAGACATTAGCACCCGGTGCTAAGGTCACCGGAAAGGTAAATGGCGGCTCCAACACAGCAGTAAAATCATTTCCGCCGACACTGAAACGTGAGCCGGAGATAGTCATCGATTGGAGGCCGTTGTTGCTCAGCGTTAAGCGCCTGGTTACCGATGATTGGGACTCGATTCCGCCAAACACCAACAAATCGGGAGCTGTGAGTATTACACTGTTTCTCTCACCGTACAACAATGTCACAGCATCCGTGTTAACTCCATTAATGATAGCTTTTGTAATTACTTGCGCTGATTTCGGGCCGTCGGTCGTTTGCTGCGGATTAAAGATTACCTCGCGGGTAAGAGTACTTCCCGCCGTCAGCGTAAACGGTAAAGCAAGCGGCGTGGTAAACCGAAAGACACCGGCATCAATTCCTGTTATATCCATTTGAGTCACCACTAAATCAGCCGAACCGGTATTCGTGTACGATACTGTATCGGTACGCTGCTGACAGAATGATACATCACCATAATTCAGTTCGTTCCGAAAGCCAAGTGCAGCTTCAATTCCCGTCACTTCAACAATTAAGAGCTGAGTATCGATGCAAGGCTTTTCGAAAACGAAATAAATCGAATCACGCAGGATACCGGCGGACTTAACGGGAAAAGTAATCGAACAGCCGACAGTGCCCGTTGGACCAATGGTAGCCCCCGATGGATTGACCGTGGAGAACTTGCTGATTACGTTCTTGAGTCGGACTGTCAGTCCTCCCGTATTAATGAGCTGAAAATTGACCGAAGCTGTAGTATTAATCGGTACTGTACCGGCATTCCGATAGCTCGGCACGGCTACTTCAACCGACTGCGTGAAAGCGCTGATGGGAATATCGATACGAGGATTCTTCGGGTCATCGGTTTTGATAGTCAGAATTGCCGTATTAAGTCCACTTACTCCGAGATCAGGCGAGAAATACACGCTGTAGATCACCCTGTCACCGGTGTTGAGGGTTCTCGGCGGCTGCGGCTGAGAAACAATCGAAAATGCTGCTGAATTTGTTCCGGTAATCACCGCTCGCTCTCCAATGGTAAGAGGTGCTGCACCTACATTTGTAAGAATCACCGTATCGAGGCGGTTCTCACACCGTGGTACAAGCCCAAAATCCAGAGAAGGTTTTGAAATACCAACCTGTGATGTAATTGCCTTCCCCGCCAGTAAAATCCGCGCGGTATCCGGACATCCTCCATCTTGAAATAATGAAATCGCCGTGAGAGCAGCTGAGTCGTCACCTTCGACGGTAGGAGAATATTCTGCAGTAATGGTGACCTCACCACCTGCCGGCAGTACTGCCGGCAAAGGCGGCACGACCGAAACTATTCGAAAGGGTGATGGTAACGGAGGAATTGCCTGCATACTTGCCACTTCGCTGCCTTCGTTCCTGAGAATAATCGTGACTTGCTTACTATCCCCTACTTTCAACGTTGAAAATTGTCCGGTGCCGATGAAGCTTAGTTTGGTTTCAATACCTTCGGCAATAAGAACAATAGTATCGGCCGAACCGCATTTATTAATCCTTGCGATTAATTGGGTTTCAACCCGACCTCGGGAACGTGCTTTAAAGAATAAGTCAATCGCTTCAGATGAACCGACCGGTATTGTTCCTGTTTTGATCGTTGCCGTAAAATTTGATTGATCTCCCAACAACAAATCGGAATTGGTGATCACGACCGGAGAACGATTCAGCAGGCGCACGGAATAGAGGTTATCCCGCCCTGGCCCTATGCATACCTTTCGGAAATCGACCGTATCGATTCGTCCGTTACCCGATAAATCCAGGAATGCCAAAGCAACAGAATCCTTTTGAGCGCTGTAGCTGATTTTCCATGGATTTTTCCCTACTTCAGGGTCATTGTTAAAGAGCATGAGGGTGTCGTTGAATTGTGAACCCGGCACTGGCGGCAAGCTGTATTGGACAATAAATGTATCGACTGATTTGAGGGGAATCGTAAATCCGGGGAATCGGGCTTTCGGCGGTGAAACAAGTGTAAACCCTTGATTACCTTTGAGAAATCGTGCCGAATCAATGATAAGCATCGTCGTTCCTTCATTCTTGACGATAAGCGTATCATAAAACACATCCGTCGGGCAAACGATATTCGGCATCGTTTTCACCGTATCACTTGCTATGATAGGTTGGTCTGCTATGCGCAG
>JBPOHH010000748.1:0-1755 GCA_052035765.1 Bacteroidota bacterium | reverse complement strand
CGTATCATCTGCTTGCGGAGATGCTGAAACAAGTTACCAATGACAGTTTTATAACCTGTTCTTTTTATATGACTTGCATTCGCTGTAAGAGAAAGAGTTTTTCACAGAGTTCACAGCCGAATACTGCTGTGTGTGACTCTGTGAGCATACCCTGTGTAACCCTGTGGGAGGAATTCTTCCGGCTACGTAGAGCGGAAATCCTCTTTTGCAAGTACTTGCTGTGTCATTACTTGCTTTTTTTTTATATTTTAATTAGTGCTTCAGCATGACAAGCGACCAACACTGACTTCCCCGTACGTCACGCCGTCGGGGTAATCGTCAGCAACACCCGCGTAGGAACGTGCGTAAAATTCCTAAAAATATGGTCTTTACGACCATCAAAACAAAACTCTTCCCTCTCGCGGGCGATATGCTCTTTGTCCCGCATTTCAATCAGGAGTGTGCCGTCGCACACATACCCGCGGATGATGCCTGAGGCGCGGGTAAAGTCTTTCGTCATCACGGTTTCGGGCGGAAGGTAGAGTTCGAGAAACTCCGTATCCTTCGCATGCCGCATCGGGCGGAGCAGCAGAAGAGAAAATTCCCCGTCTTTCCGGCTACCGTCGAGGAGAATCGACTGGTTCCGCGTTTGCACCATCGCCTCCGGATCGAAGGCAAATCCCTCGACCGTATCCTGCGTTTTGCTCAAAAACCATTCGAGTGTATAATTATACACCGCGAGCAACTTCCTCAAATCCTGCGACTTAATGCGCCGTTGCCCGCTCTCGACGAACCCAACGAAGCTCTTCGACAGACCCGAGCCGGCGGCGACGTCATCGAGTGTTTTTTCGCACACTCTACGCAGCAGGCGGAGATTTTCGCCGAGTTCTTTGGGAAGCGTGAGTAAGTCTTTGGATTGCATGGGGGATGGGGGGAGATGTTGATTCTTCTACAGAAATGGATAATAGTTGAATTGGAGTTACTACCAAATCCGATGTACTGGCTTATTCACCAAATAATCGTCAAATATTCGATCTTTACTTACCAGCATCATGCCTTCGACGATAGATTGGGCAACAATTAACCTATCAAATGGATCTCGGTGTATAAATGGGAGTTGGTTCTGTTCAACAGTATGTGAAAAATCTATTGCCAAAATCCTTATTCCATTGTTCACGATATCATCAATAATTCTTGTATAATCTCCATTAATTTGTAATTTCCCTAAGGCAGTTTTAATTGATATTTCCCATAGACTTACAATGCTGATGTAATTTTCGTTGTCCGGAGAAACTACTTCTCTCTTGACATTCTCACTCAGCTCGGCATTTCCTGCGATAAACCAGAGAAATGTATGAGTATCCCAGAGTAGTTTCATTCCATATACTCCTTAAAATCATCCAACGGTTCATCGAAGTCGGGCTGTAAGATATATTTTCCCTTTGCACTCCCGAACTGCGGCGTAATTTTCACGTCCGAAGTCACATATTTTGCTCGTAAATATCCGATATAATCCAATACTTCCCGTTGCAAATTTTCAGGGAGCAGAGCTACTTCTGAGTAGATGGCTTGTTCGTGTGACATGGTATTATTCTCCTATAATATCAACTATTTATTCTGCAAAATAATTGGTAGCTCCTGATTTGAAAGCCAGCTTGAATGTGTGCGTTTATTCTTGAGAAAAGCAGTAGAATTGCTTTCTTAACTCACCGATGGCTAGGTAGTACACTTCTCTTGGAAGCAACGATCTTACCCGATACTAATATTCAGATTAGG
>JBPOHH010000416.1:0-1845 GCA_052035765.1 Bacteroidota bacterium | reverse complement strand
CTACCAGAGGTAATATCACCACCCGATAAACTTAAAATGACCACATTGAACTGATCTTTATATGCTTCGCAAATTTCTTTTTCTGTGCCCCAGTTGAAGGCTCTGCTTTCAGCACCGATATTGTCGGTTTCAATTCTCAACACAGCATCTGCGTATGGCTTTGACAATGGATTAAAGCCATTAATTACTGCGTACTTAATCTTATCAGCAAGTGCATAGACGACAGCAGAACCGGATGCAGCAATAGCATCTGTTACATTAGGAGTAGCCATCACCGTCACTTTAGCAAGCTCAAGAGCATCATCAGGATTGATAGTTACCGTTGCTTCGATGGAGCCATTAGCCGGAATTGTCGCTGTTGCAGGCTCTACTGTTGTTTGCCAGCCACCGGGGATATCACTGTTATCCATATCGATTTCAATGGTAACATCAACATCTTTATCGTTTGGATTCGTAAAGGTAACTTTTTTCGTGAGAGGTGTGCCTGCAGCTGCTTTTAGGTAAGGTGATGTGACACTTCCGGTCACACCAATTGTTGGCAATTTTGTTTCAAAGAGTCCTTGCTCAACGGCATTCAAGATTTCGCGTTTGTCCACACTTACATCATACATTTGTACAATTCCAACTAAGCTAATGCGATTTGCATTATAGCCAGATGGCAACTTGTAAGTATATGATTTTGTATAGCTTCCACCACTTTGAACAGATGAAGGGATTACTGAAGGCGTGCCCCATGTTCCACCAACAGTCGCGCGTAGAACGTGGCGATGCCAGAAATTTTTGATTGGATTGCCTTTATTATACCAAGGGCTGGTGCTTTCACCGTTCATATAGTTTGCTTGGTCATATCCGGTACCACTTCCTTTTACGCTATCTTCGACGACATAAAGATTTAGGCGAAGATCACCGGAAACGGATGTGACGAAGTCTGCTTTAACATCGACAGTAATAGTGCGCGAGCCACTGTTATAGACAATATTTTCGAGCTTTACATCAACCTTTGCAGCGACACCCATCTGTTGAATAATTGGTCCAACGATTGATCCGTCACTCATTCCTGGTTTTGCACCGGAAACGCTGAATCTTTTACGATCAACGGTCATATTTGGGTAACCGTTCATATATGCGCTTGAATATTCCGGCTCATTCGTAATAGACATTTGATCTGCATTATGCACAGCAACGCCGATTACTTTACCCGGATATTTTTCGATGGTATTGATGAGGGTGGTCGCGCCTCTTGGGCAGTATCCGCACCATGCGCCTGTTCCTTCTTCAACAAGGACGCGTTTCACCGGCGCTTGTGCACTCATTGTGCTCGCGCCAAATGCTAAAACCATTGTAGCCAGAGCCATGCTCTTTGCTACAAAAACGGAAAGTTTTTTCATAGAAAACTCCTATAAAAATGTAAGTTAGAAATATAAAAAACAGAAATAAATTTTTAGAGAACTATAGTAAGTTACAGTCTAAGGATTTTGACGATAACTATAGTAAATTACCGCACAATACCGCCGAAACCTTTATAAATCCTAACTCTATAGCCATAGAGTTCTGCAATATTGCACGTAATATTTGAAATAACCAAAAGATTTTTTCTCTACGACAATGTTTTCTCTAAAACTATACGAATGCACAGTATTTTATTATTCCAACCACCGGCTGATGATAGCGATTTGGTCGATGTGGGTTTCGAGGTCGGAGAGGGCTTGAGGAGTGGTGAGGTCGCCTTGGTAGTGTTTGATTTTTTTTTAAAACGCCGTCGATTTCTACTTCTGTAAATACCGTCGGTAAATCCGTCATTTGATATTCTTCATAGCTGTCTTTGAGACTAAAATATCCCTTGGT
>JBPOHH010000163.1:0-2478 GCA_052035765.1 Bacteroidota bacterium | reverse complement strand
TAAAATTTTAAATGAAGTGCAGAGCGTGCATTATAACTATTTAAAGCACGACCCTAAGTAACCGTCCAGACGGGAAAATTTAGGGGGCTGGGACAAAAGATTATGATCACTAATGACCATCCGGAAGCGCATCTCTCGGTGGTTCTCGCGTGAACAGACTGTGTAATCTCCATTTACCGGATGTTTCAATAAACATAAATTCCATATATGCTTGTTTTTTCTCATTTGTTAAAGGATGCACATACATATCGCCATAATATCCATATTGCAACATACCGTGTAGATATTTACAGATTCTTTTTTTATATCCTTTGGAAAAATACTGTTTGATATGCTTAATGGATTCCGGAATCATGTAGTGACCGTAATCACTCAAGGAATCAATGATCGTGTTTTTACCGGTACTTTCTAATATTTCCGGGTATTGCATAATTCTTTCTGTTTGTTCTAGTGCATCATCATCTCCACAGCAAAAAACAGTACAGCCATGTACTATAAATAGAACACAGAAGAAAAATAAATACATTAAATATTTCATGTTATTCTCCATCCGACCAGTTGCTACAACTCGCCGTAATTACTTACCAATGAAACGGTTGCTATATTGTCGATTTGGTCTGTCTTGTCGGTACTTTGCATCCAAAATGTTCGTACTTCTTCCTTCATATCAGTCCATTCGAAACGAAGCCCAATCCGGTACAAGACGTTGTAATGGTATGTGGTAACGGGCGGTTTTTTAATAACTGACCGGACGGTAATTCAAAATATTCAATTAATTCGTACTCTCGTAAAATTAAGTACTCTAAACTTCGCGTACTCTTGACGGAGTTCCAGTCCACGATTTGCATTCTCGAAGATCGGTAGTTTTTCAGCACTGATGTTCAATTCACAATCTGTCGTATAATTACTAATTAAATATTCTCTGGAATAACTGTTTTCGCTCTCGTTCTTGCCGTAGCTTTCGTAAATATCGGTTGCTATTTTAAATATTCTTTTTGTCTTGATATCAAAGTAGATTCGATGCCTATATGTTCTGTGTACGGTTCTGTATTCATCATACATTCTTTCGAAAACAATTGTATCTTGGTCTTGTTTTCGAATAAAGAATGGAAATGCTTCAGTATTCAATGAAGATAATACTAATCTATAATCATAATCGATTGAGAAAAAGTAATTGATCATTGTATCTCGTTCTAGGACAATTATAGTGCTATCTTCGTAATTTAATGTTACGATACACCAGGCAAGTCCATACACCGTTTTTTTCTGTGATTTTGCTAATAGATACGCATCTTTTAACTTCACATCATAAACATCATTAACGGTCTCCTTGCCATCTATGGAGTACGTATTTTGTAACGTGTAGCAGTTGGCAGGTGCCAAAAACACAGCATACTTTGATGCACGAAACGCATCATAGATTGCTGCGGTGTCGATAACATTTGACCGTGTCGTATAGGTGAAAACGGTGATCAGGAAGCATAGTACTACCATGCAAAATTTGATGTTCATAGAATTTAATTTAAAAATGAATGTTGAGGAATGTCATATTCCATCCTGTCGGTTGTTGCACCCGACCGCCAACAAGCACCAATAAAACATACTCCTCATCCGTACTTCGGATAAGTCGTTACTTTCTATTTCAACTACTAGTTACAAAACCTCAAGTGTATGCTATAACGTCACGCTAGCTATCATGCGATACGGAGTCACACCAATCAAAGCAATCACACAAATCACAGTTCAGACATTTTCCGACCGAATTGTAGCTCTACTTCCATCATATAGATAGTTCACTGAAAATACATTCCCTCACACCCCACCATCCTCCTGCCCTACAACCGCGCTAAAATCACCATTGCCATGAGCATTGCGGGCACGAACTTTGAACTGCATCTTTGACGCTCCAAGCGTCTTCGGCAGGAGAAAAGATTCTGTCTTGATCGTGGCTATTTTCTCCCAGTCGGTGCTGCCCTCGGGCGCTGCAAACACCGTATAACTTGTCGCATCTTTCACCGGTGCCCATTCGAGCGTGTCGTCTGTCGTGCGGATCAGATTCTCCGGCGCATCGGGTGCACTCTTCGTGGCAGGCGTGCCGTAAATGACATATTTTTGATACTGTTGTTTGTCCTTGGCTTGATAGAGCATCTTCCCGATCGACGTTAGCCGGCTCACCCGGTCATAGAGGTCATTGCCTGCTATAATGCGATTCTTCGCGCCCGTGCTGCGCTCCTCCGTTGCTTCTATAAATTATGCAATTGCATCCTCAAACTCCTTCACCGTCGTTATGTATGAGGCAGTAACCGCCGGGGTCTGACCATAATACTGGAGCTTTTCCTCGTATAATGGCAGCACCTCACCTAATTTTCTGGCACGGGCAAGTAGTACATCGTCCGTCTGACGGCCTAATTCCCACATATCAAGATTGCTGTAGGGAGATTCTTCGTTTTTGTAGGCAAGGACGAACCTCAGAGCAAT
>JBPOHH010000336.1:0-8774 GCA_052035765.1 Bacteroidota bacterium | reverse complement strand
TGAGCGCGTTCTCGAATACACTTTTGAGCATCGGCGGCGGCTATTCATATTTCTTTTATAAGCACTTTTATGTCTCGCCGTGGGCAGGAATCCACACGCGCATCGGCGGGGAAACGGATGTTGTGGTTGGAAATAAAACGTATCATGTGCCGCTGTTCTCGCCGGAAGCATCGGTGAAAGTGGGATGGTATGTGGCGATGTGAACGGGAAAATGAGGAATAGACAGCATGAATCAAAAGTATACATTCACACACAAGTTCAATACGGTACAATGACTCCTCCCCCCATCACAATCGCCGATTACACGCCGGAATGGGCAGCAGTATATGCTGAATTACAAGCCATATATGCCCGGCAGTTGGGTTCGCTTGCTTGTGCGATTCATCATGTCGGCAGTACGTCAGTGCCCGGGCTGGCAGCCAAACCTATTATCGATATTGATATTGTAATTGATGATACGAGTCAGTTGAATGAAGTAAGTAACCGCTTAACTCCACTCGGGTATTTCCACCGCGGGAATCTTGGTATCAGCGATCGTGAGGCCTTCGGGAGAATCTCCGATTTTGTGCCGCTTGGTGGTGAATCGGAACGTCCGTGGATGAAGCATAATCTTTATGTATGTCCTCACGATAGCATTAGCTTACGCAATCATCTCGCTCTTCGTGACTACCTGCGCGCGCATCCTGACGCTGCTGCCGACTATGGCGCCCTTAAGCGTAGATTAGCCAACGAATACACCTACAACATCGACCTCTATATCGAAGGTAAAACGTCGTTTATTACTACCATTCTCCGCCTCGCAGGGTTCGATGCTTCAACACTCGACACCATTACCCAAGAGAATACAGCGAGCAATCGAAATATAGAATTGGTTCCCCGCATCTGAAACTCCTACCGTCTGCTGCGGTCACCCATTGCCGTCCACACGGTATGAGAAATCGTGTATGAAGGGAATATTCAGGGGAATCGCCGTTATCCTGCACGGTAGGCAACATCCATTCATAAAAAAACGGCAGCTTCCGTAGAAGCTGCCGTTTGGATTTTTAAAGCTTATCTGCAATACCAAAATGATTGTAGTAAAACTTATGAGGCCGCTGCTAATGTAATTGTATGCAAGGTAGTTCCACCATCGGTAACTGATTTTGAAATTGCTGTTGAAGTTGTGTATCCTGCTGCCGAAGCAGTTATGTTGGTGTAGGGGCCAGCTACAAGACCTAAAGCAGCCACGCCATCTGAGTTAGTTTTTTGGGATATAGTAGAAGTTACAGTCACCGTCGCTTCGGCGATTGCTCCTCCTGTGGAATTATTCACGGTAATTTTCAGGATACCACTTCCTGATGGTACGGATAACGTTACGGTCGCTTCGCCATTAACTACAGGAAATCCACTGTTGCTGCTGTAACCTCTTAAAGAACCACCTGCTGTATAAGGTTGGCTATTAGCTGAAATATTTGCAACACCATCTTTCTTTGTTGTGCCGGTGCCATCACCGTTCGTGGGTTTCGGTTTTATAGTTGCAGTAGCGCCTACCAGGGCGTCGCCTGCTGCATCTTTAATTGCAACTTTTACAGTAATGTTCCCAATTGGATCTGTCATAGAAGTTCACCTAACAAATAAAATTAATAAACACATTTACCTGCAACTTACGTAATTTTATCGAACTTTGTACTAAGCAAATTATCGTATTTTTGCAGGATACTTCCATCAATAGGATTACACATAGTTATGCAGTCACGTAATAGCATAGGTGTCGATACGGGGATTTTATCCAAGGCACAGCAGATTGAGCAAGCGATAGAGTGGAATAATCGTGCTCGGGACTTAAAAAACCAGCTTTCTTTCGATGAAGCAATTTTGGCTTCCACTACTGCGTTTGATTTTGCTCTAGAATCGGGAGATGTTGTACAGCAAGGAAGAGCACTCGCAACCCGCGGAAGTATCCTTCTTGAGCTTGGTAATTATGCTTCATCGCTTTCTTTTTTGGTGCAAGCATTAGAGCTATTTGAGTCCGTCGGAGACCTCGGTAGAATTGCAATTACGTATGGCAATATCGGACGAGTACACCGGAATATGTCGAACTATGATACAGCGTTGGATTATTATCTGCGAGCACTTACTATTGATGAAGAGCTTGGTAATTATCAGGGAATTGCAAATCATATTGGTAATATTGGGAATATATATTTGACGATTTCAGACTATCCCAAAGCATTACACTATTATCACCAAGCACTTGCTTTTGCGGAAAAAATCGATAACTCCGAAAGTATCGCAACTAATATCGGAAATATCGGAAGCGTATATCTTCATATTCAGGACTACACTTCCGCTCTTGAATACTACATGAAAGCACTCACCATTCAGGAAAAACTGGGAGATTTGATCGGATCCGTCATAAATACCTGTAACATTGCTGCTGTACATTTCCATCTTAAAGAGTATCAAGCATCACTAGATTATTTTCTCAAAGCCCTCGATATATATCGTACGCTCGATAATAAAACGGGTGTAGCCGAAACGTACAGTAATATCGGGGTGATCTATAAAGAAATTTCCGATTACGAGAATTCCCTCAATTATTACCATAAATCACTTACACTAAATCAGGAAATGGGTAATAAGTTTGGCATAGCTCTCAACGTCAGTGGATTAGGAGTTGTCTATTCCGAAGAATTATATAAAAATTATAATCCGGATAAAGCTGAAGAATTACTTCTGCAAGCATTACAATTATACGAAGAACTTGGCGTAAGAAAAGAACTATACGATATACACCAAATTCTTTCAGCACTGTATCATCAAACCGGAAACTGGCAAAAAGCATATCATTACCACAAACTCTATCACGACCTCGAAAAAGAAGTACTCAGCGAAGAAGCCAAAAAACACGCCGAACAGCTCTACTATGAACGCAAAACAGCCGAACGTGACAAGCAAATAGCTATTGATCATGCCAAGCATGAGGCAACCGAACATCTCCTCCATAATGTGTTGCCGCCGAGTATTGCCGCTAAAATGTTGGACGGAGCGACTCTCATCGCCGAGAAATTACAGAATGTATCGGTGCTCTTTGCTGATATTGTCGAATTTACTAAACTCTCTCAACTCATTAGTGCTGAAGATCTTGTAGCCGGATTAGATGGAATTTTTTCAGAATTCGACGCACTCGCCGAGAAGCATGGCTTAGAGAAAATCAAAACCATCGGTGACTCCTACATGGTCGTAAGCGGCGCACCGACACCACGGGCAGACCATGCCGAGTCTATCGCACTGATGGCATTCGACATGATGCAGGCAATGCAGAAATTTACCTCGATTACCACCGGCGAACGTATCCGCATCCGCATCGGAATTCATACCGGTGATGTGGTGGCGGGAGTCATCGGAAAGAAGAAATTCGCCTATGACCTCTGGGGCGATGCCGTGAATACCGCCAGCCGGATGGAATCTCACGGCGAACCCGGGAAAGTGCATATCACCCAAGAGTTTAAGAATGTTCTTGTAGAGCAGATTGCAGCCGGCAATCATCCTCTACACCTACGATTTGAAGAGCGCGAACCCCTTCATATCAAAGGAAAAGGCATGATGAGCACGTATTTTCTATATCCGTCGGACACAGACTGGTGACCGCAGCGAACGCTTTGAAATGTGCGAACCGAACCCCTCAATCCCCAAAAGAACGTTATTTTTGTAGAAAAATTAACAACCGTTTTCTTATTACTGCTGAAAGTATATCATGGCTACAACTCTCGACGCACTTCTCTCTCTCTCCAAACGCAGAGGTTTTGTATTTCAATCATCCGAAATTTACGGCGGGCTCAACGGCTGCTGGGATTACGGTCCGCTCGGCGTGGAATTACTCCGTAATGTCAAAGAAGCATGGTGGAAAGCTATGACCTATCGTGATGATATTGAAGGAATTGACGCCGCCATTCTCATGCACCCGCGTACGTGGGAGGCGAGCGGTCACCTGTCGCAATTCTCCGACCCGATGATCGATAATAAGACGAGCAAGGCACGCTACCGGGCCGATAATCTCATCGAAGAATATATCGATAAGCTGCGCAAAAAAGGCAAAACCGATCAGGCAAATGCCGTCGAAGCGCGTCTCGCTGCCGCTGCCGGACCCCAGGATTATTACCAAATTATTGTCGATGAAGAAATTACCGACCCCGTCTCCGGTACGAAAGAATGGACCGACGTGCGGTATTTTAACCTCATGTTCAAGACCTTTATCGGTCCCGTCGAGGACGTGAGCAATGTGGTCTATCTCCGCCCGGAAACAGCGCAAGGGATATTCGTGAATTTCAAAAATGTGATGGAATCCTCCCGCCAAAAGCCGCCCTTCGGTATCGCGCAGATTGGTAAGTCATTTAGAAATGAAATTAATACGAAGAATTTCCTCTTCCGTACGCGGGAATTCGAACAAATGGAAATGCAGTATTTTGTGGCGCCGGGCACCGAAAGCGAACACTTCGAATACTGGCGTCAGCAGCGCTGGAATTGGTTCTTGCAGTATGGTATGAAGCCGGAGTCACTCCGCATGAAACCCCATGATAAATTAGCTCATTACGCAGCAGCGGCCGTTGATATTGAATATTTATTCCCGTTTGGTTGGGGTGAAATCGAAGGTATCCACTCACGCACTGATTATGACCTCAAGCAGCATCAGGAATTCTCGGGTAAAAAATTGGAATATGTCAATACTGCCAATGGCGAACGTTTTGTGCCGTATGTGGTGGAAACAGCCGTCGGCGCCTCGCGCTCGTTCATGGCGTTTTTGTGTAATGCTTATGATGAGGAAGAAGTGACCGGCGACGACGGCAAAACCGAAAAGCGTGTTGTTCTGCGTTTCCACCCGAAACTTGCCCCCGTCAAAGCAGCGGTATTTCCACTCACGAATAAAGACGGTTTGCCGGATTTGGCGCAGCCATTGTACCAAGACTTGCTTGGCAGCTTCCGCGTGCAATATGACGTAAGCGGTTCGATTGGAAAACGTTACCGCCGTCAGGACGAAATCGGCACACCATTCTGCATCACAATTGACAACGATTCCCTCACCGACAACGCAGCCACAATTCGTGACCGCGACACTATGCAGCAGGAGCGGATACCGATCGATAGAGTGAAGGCGTATTTGCTGGAGAAGTTGGGGTAATAACTCATTCCTGTAAAACAGTATGGATGTCGTAATTGATACTAATGTAATTATTACTGCCATGCGTTCTCGTTATGGGGCATCAAATAGATTACTTCAGGAATTAGCTACAGGCAAAACTACAGTTCATATTTCTGTTCCTCTTTTTCTAGAGTATGCAGAAGTTCTACTTCGTTTTGCTGATATTGGGGTAACTGAATACACTACTATTTTATCTTTTATTGATACAATTGCAATTCATCATAATATCTTCTTTCTCTTTCGAAAATTCCTTTCAGACAACGACGATGATATGATTTTAGAACTAGCAATTAAAGCAAACGCACAGTACATCATTACGTATAATATCAAAGATTTTAAAAATGCTGTGCAATTCGGAATTATACCCATAACCCCAAAAGATTATTTACAGTTAATAGGAGTACTATAATGACAGTAACAATGAACATACCGGAAACTGTATATACCGCACTTTTGCGTCTATCTGGAGTTTCTAATCGTGAACAGATGGAAGTGATTTTAGCAGCAGATTTGGCAGAAACTATTGCTCGGTTAGAGCAAGTCAAGCTGAATAAGAATGTCACTGCGCAAGACTTCCTCAAAGCTCTGCAAAGTGCGCCGGATGTAGAACCGGAAGAATTTGACAGACTGTGAAGTAAGTGATTTAAATGAAAAACGTTACCGTCGCCAAGACGAAATTGGCACACCATTCTGTATCACAATTGACAACGATTCCCTCACCGACAATGCAGCCACGATTCGTGACCGCGACACAATGCAACAGGAGCGGATACCGATCGATAGAGTGAAGGCGTATTTGCTGGAGAAGTTGGGGTAAGAGAGACAATGGGCCGGTAGGAGCAATAACTAACATAAGTGCTTGTATTTCTAATTAAGTAGGTGTAGAATAATGTATCGTTGTGTTGTTACTGCATGGTGGCTCATTATCGGCTTCTTGATGTCGTCTCTTACGCTGAGCGGGCAGGTGAATTGGAAGGAAATACATTCTCCGAATTCAGCGGGGAAGACGCTGGTGGCTACGCGGAATGGGACGTTGCTTGTCTTTGATGAACGTTCTTTCTACCGAAGTGAGGATCGTGGTATGGTGTGGCGGGAGAATTCGGCGGGTTTTCCCGAGCGGAATGGATCGCCGGTCGCCACGATCGTCGAGGACTCGAGCGGAACACTCTGGGCGGTGCTCACGGCGCCGGACAGTAATGTGCTGTTCCGCTCGACTTCTTCCGGCGCTTCATGGACGGCTACGACTTTTACTGTCGGCGGCTTACGGGGGAAAATGTCGGCACTTTTCTGCGGTGCATCGGGCAAACTGTACGGTACTTTTTCCTATTCGATGAATGGACGTGACACGACCCGCGTCGTCGTTGGCACGCCGGAATCGCTCAATTTCTCGCTTCTTGATGCACCGCAGAGTATTCACCTGATGATGAGTCGGGGAGTACTTTTTGGGCGGACCACTGAAAAAAAACCTTCGTTTACTGACCAATATCCCATGTGGGAATTCAACCCGCAGACAAGCCAATGGGCAAAAATTTTCACTCCTTCCTTTGATGGCAATGGTCGCTATCCTTTACCTGAATTTGTGGCGTTATTACCGACAGGTGAACGTTTTATCGTCGCCTCACAGGGTTCGTCGGTGAGCCAAAACATCTACTCCTCAGCAGACAACGGCAGCACATGGACTCTCCTTGACCGTATTCCGAGATCGGCGCATGCGATTATTCCGATGAGTGACACGAGTATTGCGATACTTGTTGATTTTCATTCAGATAATTCCATCGATACTCAACTTGTAAAGCGTGATGGAAAATGGGTACTAGCGCCGCTGACGCGTCTGCGTAACCGAGGCGTAATAGCAGGCGGCTGCATCGATGAAAGTGGTACAATCTATGTCGTTTCGAATGATGACGAGAATGCTTCAAGCAGGGTGTTACGCCTTCCGCCTGACCGCACGAGGTGGCAGATATGCGGACTGTCAACCCGGGATGCGCTCGCCGAAGTCTTTACAGATACACGAAATAGAATTTTTACGCGATACCGCAACGGTATGCTCTACCGCAGTGATGATGAAGGTGTGTCGTGGCGTACATTGGATGAGAATTTACCGCAGCGGCCGGAAGAGATTGGTACGGCAAGCCGGTTGATTGTGGCTGATGATGATGTACTCTATGTGCTTGCCGATACCACAATTCTCACGAGTACAGATGGGGGAAGTACCTGGAAAATAATAGATGTCAATGGCGTGCATGCGGTGAAATTACATCATGACCGCACACGTGTATTTGTCATTGGCGACAGTATTGTTGAATTGTCGGGCGGGAAGGTCACGCAGTGGATTGAACATCCGTACAGCGATGAACCGGAAGCAGTTACCTCCGTTACAAAGCTTAACAACGGAGTATATGTGCTCCACAATGAAGCGTTGAATTCCTATTTACTTTCTGCTACGGCTGGGCAGGCGTGGACAGCAGCACTTATACCTGCTATTACCCCACAGGATGCACGGATTTCTCAACCGCTGGAGATGCAGGATGGAACATTGTATGCGGGGATTATTTCCAATTTTCCGCTTAATATGAAGACGCTGCTGCAATCCACCGATAGCGGCGTGACCTGGACTGCACGGGAATTCACCCGTATTTTCCGCACAAGTACACATTCATTGATGACCAATCGCGCCGGTATTCCGTATTTTATTGATGATGTCGATGGTGTCGTACGCTGCACGCCGTATTTTGACGGAACGACGACCTATCCGTTTAAGAATACTATACTTCGGGGAATGTGTTTTAATGGATCCAACGAACTCTACACGTATGATTATGCAGTACTCTACAAAGCAGTACCGATTCCCGGAACTGATAATTGGGAACGCACCGGAGCATTATATGTGGGCTCGAACGATAAAAAAATCATATCCATTACTTCGAAGTCCACGAATGAAGTATGGATCGGTTCGACGAAAGCAGGTGTCTTACGCACTATTAATAACGGCGGCGCATGGAGTGGTCGCGATATGATGCAGACAACCTTGATTTTTAAGCTCATGGCAGACAGCCGGAATGATGTTTATAGTTGTACCAATTACGGTGTGTATCGTCAGGACGCAGGTGCAGGGTGGATAGAAAAAAACACCGGATTGCCGGTGCCGATTATCATCTATGATCTGCTTGAGGATCGTGCCGGGAATTTGTATGCAGCTACCTTTGGTGATGGAATTTACCGTTCGACAAATCGCGGAGACGAATGGGTGAAATTCTCCGCCGGACTCCGCAATAGCTTCACGCGCGGGCTCACACTCGATGCAGACGGCACGCTCTACGCGGCGACCAATGGCGGAATATACAAGCTGGTAAACGGAGAATCGGAGTGGCAGGAAATTTCCGGTAATCTCGGTGCCCTAATCTCCGGCGGCGCGATCGAAGCAGCGCTGGGAAGCGTGTATTGCTACACCGATAAACGATTACAACGCTTCGACTTCGATAGTCAAGCATGGTCTGCCGAGATGCCCGATACGACCATTAATTCCCTCTATACCGCACAGAACGGTTGGCTGATAGCATGTACCAATGACGGGCTTCGGAAAAAAACATCCCGT
>JBPOHH010000537.1:0-1810 GCA_052035765.1 Bacteroidota bacterium | reverse complement strand
ATAGAGGTGAGCTCACTATCAAAGGCAAGGGCATAATGAATACCTATTTTCTCGAAAAACGATAAAATCATGGCACGAAAGATGAATGGAAAAGCGCGTACGGGATGCCAAGAGGAATGAATCCTTGGGGTACTTACAGAAACGCAGAGGGCGGGTATAACTCATTCATAATAAAAAAGCTACTTATCCTTGGCAGGGGCAGAAGGAAATTTCCATGACCATAGAACAGGCACGACAAACGACACAAACAATCGAAGAACATAACGCAGCCATGCGATTCGCAGAGGCCGAATCGTTGTGCATGGCTCTCGTGTCAGACCCCGACATCGAGCAATGGCCCGACCTCCGGGCGCGCATTCTGACGGCATTGTCACAATCCTACTGGCAGCGCGGCATGACCAAAGAATCGCTCCCGCCGGCCGAACTGGCTTGGAACATCGCGTCTGTGTCGCAGGAGTGCAGCGATGGAATCAAAGCAAAAGCCGTGGGAAATCTTGCCACATGTTATGAAATTCTCACAAATTATCCCCTAGCATTGCAATGCTATGCGACAGCACTTTCCCTTGCCGAGCAGGCAGGCGATGATGCGCTTATTGCCGGTAATCTCGGCAACCTTGGTCTCGTCTATTGGGCAATTGAAAATTATCCGAAAGCGCTTGAGTATTTACATCAGGCATTGGCCGGGTATGAACTCCTCGGGAATATCTCCGGTACAGCCATCAATGCCGGTAATCTGGCAGTGATCTATTCGAGTACCGGCGAGTATGACAAAGCGCTCGAGTATTATACAATCTCCATTGATTTGTTCCGGCAACTAGGCAACAAAACCAGCGAAGCCGCCCAAATCGGGAATGTAGGGAATGTCTATAAAGACGTGCAGCAGTACTCCAAAGCAATGGAATATTATTCCCAATCACTGGCAATTAATCTGGAAATCGGGAATAAATTCGGCGAAGCCATTAATCTCGGGAATATTGGAAATGTCTATGCCATAAAGGGATACGAGGAGTACAGTCCGCAAAAAGCCGAAGAGTATCTGCTCAAAGCAATCGCTATGACCGAGCAGCTCGATGCCAAGTGGAATCTCTACGAAAATCACAAACTCTTGTCCGGTCTCTATGAATCAACCCATCAATGGGAACAATCTCTCGTTCATTTTAAATCCTATCACCGGCTCGAACATGTCGTCAAAAGCGAAGCAGCAGCCCGTCAGGCAGCGGTGATTGAAATCAACCGCCAAGCAGCCGAGAGAGAAAAAGAAATCGAACTCGCCAAAGTAGCCGCCAATGCCAAGCTGCAAGCCACCGAAGAATTACTCCATAATGTACTTCCACCAACAATCGCCGAGAAAATACTCGGCGGCACAAAACTCATCGCCGAGAAAATCCCGAGCGTGTCGGTGCTTTTCGCCGATATCGTCAATTTTACTAATCTTTCGCAACGTATTACTCCCGAAGAACTTGTCGAAGGATTAGACAGAATATTCAGTGCATTTGACGCGCTTGCCGAGAAGCATGGCTTGGAGAAAATCAAGACCATTGGCGACGCGTACATGGTCGTCAGCGGCGCACCGGTTCAGCGTGATGACCATGCAGAAATAATGGCACATTTTGCGCTTGAAATGATGGAATCAATGAAGCAATTCCGGTCAATTTCCACCGGCGAAGAGATACAATTACGTATCGGAATTCACAGTGGAGAAGTAGTAGCAGGAGTGATAGGCAAGAAGAAATTCGCGTATGATATGTGGGGCGATGCGGTGAATACGGCGAGTCGGATGGAGTCTCACGGCGAAGCGGGGAAGATTCAT
>JBPOHH010000483.1:0-1690 GCA_052035765.1 Bacteroidota bacterium | reverse complement strand
ATGATATTCTATGATATTCGCTGATAAATTATCAGGAATTCAGCTTGTGACTTTTTTTAACACAAAGTTCTCTAAGATACTCCACAAAGTACACTATAGATACACCTATCTTGTTGTTTTCTTTGTGGTTACCTTCGTGTACTTTGTGTTTAAAATTGACATTGCCGGGGAATGGCATGCTGATTTTTTATGATTTCTTATGATTTTCGCAGATAAAATATCAGGAATTCTGCTTGTGACTTTTTTTAACACAAAGTTCTCTAAGATACTCCACAAAGTACACTATAAATACACCTAATTTTGTTGTGTACTTTGTGGTTACCTTCGTGTCCTTTGTGCTTAAAAACTGAAATCGCTGAGGAATGGCACGCTGATTTTGTATGATTTCTTATGATTTTCGCAGATAAATCATCGTATATACATCCCGCCGGTGATTTTTTAGCCCGTGAACGCGCCCGTATAAAACTCAGAGAACGACTAGGTTCCGGTTGATGACCATTTCCCGCAGTACGTCATAGTCAATTTTGGAATTATGTCGCTTGTCCACAGGAATACGGGGAAGGATGATAAGTGTATGAGCAGGAAGGTCATTGAGCGCGTGTTCAATGTCTGCTCGGGATAGTTTACTTTGCACAATCACCACAAGCTGCCGGTGAATTTCGAGGATGGTACCTTTCTCAATTCCATCGATACGTTGCAATGTGTATTCGGTGAGAAAAGGGAGAATCAATTCCGAATTCCATGAAATAATCTGCTTGCATCGCCCGGTCAGGTAAAGTTGATTGCCTTGCAGAAATCCACTGTCCGATGTTCGGTGCCATACCTCTTGCCCAACTCTAATTTTATTCTGCGCAAATGCCTCGGGATTCTTGAAATAGTTCTTGAGCACATGGTCGCCCGAGACGATGATTTCGCCGATAACACCATCAGGCAGAAGCAGTTGGTTAAATTCTTCCTTCGGTAGTGAAGGTATGGGCTCGGGTGTTATACGGATGATACGTACAGTCGCTTCCCGGGCGATGCTCCCGACCGGCAAACCTCGACTCAGTTCATGCCGACGGGCATGCAGGTCGGACGCGCGAATCGAACTGATCGGTTCGGCTTCGGTCGAACCATAAAACACGGTCGAATCGGTCGCCGGAAACGCCCGTTCATACAATTCAGCATCATTCGGAAAGACAGGCGCTCCGCCGGTAAAAATCCGTTCAAGCAGTGGCAGGGAACGTGAGTCGTGGAGTACTTGCCGAGCCAGCAGTGTTAAAAAATTAGGAGATACGATGAGTTTGGTTGCTTTTTTACGTTCAATTTCACCGGCGATTCCGCGCAGCCTTCGCGTTGATGGCGTTGCTCCAATCTTGCCCGGCAGAATCGTCGTACAGCCGACTCCTAGATGGATAAATGGGATAATAGGCAGCGTGCACAGACAGCGGTCATTGGGATGAGGAAGCAATTCTTCGAGAAGGGCATTGTACTGTTTTTGTAAAAAGTCGTGCGTACGATTCGCCGCTTGCGGTACGCCCGTACTGCCGGTTGTAAAGGTAATGAGTGCAGGAGTATCAGGAGTAACATCATTCATCATAATCGACTTGTGAGAGCGCCCGCGAAGGGAAAGATGGAGTGGTACTTTTCGCAATTCCTTTGAAAATAAAGCAAATATCCGTGCCTTCATACCGCAGATTATGCCCTTACA
>JBPOHH010000527.1:0-1722 GCA_052035765.1 Bacteroidota bacterium | reverse complement strand
CATTCCGTCCGGACTCCAGCACGCATCGAATATTCTTTCAAAATGTCCTTTCAGGGTAATGAGTACTGTACCCGAATAGGCAGACCAGACGGAAGCGGTCATATCCGAACTCGTTGTGACAACTTTTGTTCCATCCGGACTCCACCGAGCATTCGTGGGGCGTAATTCAAAATTACGCGGCCTGTTTTCGTAGTAGCTCCCTGATGAGATGCATTTTATTACTTTTTAGAGCAACCCGCAGTCGAACCATATTATCACATCCTTGATTAGCCCAGCGCTGTCCGCTTCGTTTCATGCGCACCTGCAACACCGTGCGGTGAGCTGACTCTATCGCACCGCTTGAAATCATCAATCCCTGCTTGCGATACTCGTGATATTTCATGCGATGAGCGTTATTATCCATGTACTGAAGTACGGTATCTCGGATACTCTCAGGCAGGCGGGTCAACTTCTTAATTGCCCGACAAACGTCTCGGTGTTTACCCTGCAATAGTAACTGCTTCTGCTCTGCAAACCATTGCTGCGGATGCTCACTCGATTGTGATACGTCCGAGAGCTTCTCGCAGACGTGAAAAAAATCCAATATGTGCGTTGCATTCGGGTAACTCCTCGTAAGCCAATTTTTTATCCACGTGGCGCCATCACTTATCAATACTTTCTTACAAGCACTCTCAGGCGAAAGAAGCTCCTCAAATTTCTCGCTAAATTCGCTGCAATGACCACGATGAGCAACATACTCAGAGTGCTCCATTGTCCAGGATAACGTATCGTTTTCCTCGTGAGATTCGGCACGAAATACCCGACCGACTTTTACTTCTTGCCAGTCTTCATCGGTAAAAAGCATCGAGCCGTCAACCATGCCATAGACCACTGCTTCGGGGGTGTCCTCAATCTCTGATAATGCCTCGGATGCTTCGTCTAACTCATGCTCGTCAATCGAGCCGCTGACCGCCTGACAGCTCCGATATACTTGACTCTCACAGGCCGTAATCCCTAATAACGATGACACAAGTTCCGGTACTTCGCGATAAACGTGGTCGCAGCCCAGTAGAACTAACTTTTCTTGTAAATAAGGACTTGTGCGACTACCTAATACCGGACGACTGAACGAACTCGTCTTCGCTATTTCTATTTTTCCGTACCGCGACCGTATGAAATTTTTTTTTGATGGTTCCGGGGGACTGCTCCGATACTGCTCTCCAATACCTTCCGACCTAATTCCACCCAAACCTCATCAAATGCTTTCTCATAATCATAAAAATTTGTGTGTTCTGCCAATTTTTCTATGCGCACATATTCTGCTTCTGCCAAGCGAAGGTATTCTTCTTTCGTCATCATGTTCGTACTCCTATTTTTGATAAATTTGTAAAAATTCCTACCGGAAATTATACAAATATAACTGCTCCCAAATAATACTAAACTTGATGATTGGTCGATAAGCTTCCTACGGCGAGGATGATTAGATACGCGTAATTTTGAATTACACCCGCATTCGTGACGGTCGAGGTATGACCGAGTAGGTCGAACTGCAAAGTACCCGGTGTACTGATTTTGGTAAATCTCGATTGTCGTACGCGTGCAAGACACCGGTCGCGTGCCGGCTTCGGGATTCTTTTCCATGGATATCGAAGGTTATTTGCTGCTTCTGCTATGGTATTCCACGATAGTCCGCCATCATGACTATACTCGAGTATCACATTATCCGAGGGAGCCACTCCAGTC